>JAFQEZ010000011.1 GCA_017398805.1 Bacteroidaceae bacterium
ACTAAGCGTAAATGAGGATTTTGAAGGCAAACGTAACACAGAAAATTTGTGCAAACGAGTTAAATGCAAAGTTTACTTTGCTATTTTACAACGAGTGTTGCCAAATTTCGGGTACCAAATTTACTTTTTAGTCACCCCCATTCAATTATATAGGTTTCAATTACTCAGCACGGAGTGTGAAACGCTGGAAGCCTGTAGCTGTAAGCTCCTTGTCGAAGCCCTTCAAGAAGTCAGCAACAGAAATCTTCTCGTTCTGGCAGTAGCCCTGCTGGAGCAAGCAAACCTCCTTGTAGTACTTCTGGATACGACCGTCGGCGATGCGAGCGATCATATTCTCAGGCTTACCCTCCTCACGAGCCTTCTCCTCAGCTACAACGCGCTCCTTAGCAACCAAAGCAGGATCAAGATCCTCGCTTGTGAGTGCAAGAGGTGCAGAAGCAGCAATCTGCATAGCGATCTCGTGACCGGCATCCTCGTTAGCCTGTGACAATGCAACCATTGTACAGAGCATGTTCTTCTTCTGGTGGTTGTATGTGTATACATTCTCTGCAACGAGAGTCTTGTAACCGTCGAGTTCCATCTTCTCGCCAGTGATACCTGAACGAGCTACGATAGCATCCTGAACAGTACCCTCACCCATTGGGAGAGCCTTAACATCCTCGATTGTAGCGCACTTAGCAGCTACAGCAGCATCAAGGATATCCTGTGTCAACTTAACGAAGTCAGCACCCTGAGCAACGAAGTCTGTCTCGCACTTGAGAGCGATGATTGCAGCGAAGCCATTCTCTGCCTTTACAAGTACACAACCCTCAGAAGCCTCGCGGTCGCTACGCTTAGCAGCTACCAACTGACCCTTCTTACGGATAATCTCGATAGCCTTATCAAAATCGCCCTCACCCTCAGTCAAAGCGTTCTTGCAGTCCATCATACCAGCACCTGTCATCTGACGGAGCTTGGCAATATCAGCCATTGTTACAGCCATAGTATTTTCTATTTTTAATGGTTAATAATTATAGAGGATTACTCAGCAGCAGCCTCTGTAGCCTCCTCAGCAGCATCGGCAACCTTAGCTGCGCGAGCCTTTGTTGTGCGGCGGCGTGGAGCTCTCTTCTCTGCATTCTCCTCAGCACCCTCAGCCTCAGGTGCATCTACCTTCTCTACCTTGCGCTCCTCGAGACCCTCAGCGATTGCAGCGCAACAAGCATCGAGGATAACCTCTACTGACTTTGTTGCATCGTCGTTTGCAGGGATAACGAAATCAACGTTGTTAGGATTAGAGTTTGTATCGACAATTGCGAATACGGGGATACCAAGACGGTTAGCCTCGTGAACAGCAATATGCTCCTTCATTACGTCAACCACGAAGATTGCTGAAGGAAGACGTGTAAGGTCAGCGATAGAACCGAGGTTCTTGTCGAGCTTAGCACGCTGACGAGAGATCTGGAGGATCTCACGCTTTGAAAGGTTAGAATATGTACCGTCCTGTGTGAGCTTGTCGATAGTTGCCATCTTCTTTACAGCCTTACGGATTGTAGGGAAGTTTGTCAACATACCGCCCGGCCAGCGCTCGATAACGTAGGGCATGCCTACTGACTGAGCCTTCTCAGCAACGATATCTTTCAACTGTTTCTTTGTAGAAACGAAAAGTACCTTCTTGCCGCTCTTTGCAATCTGCTTCAAAGCCTCGGCAGCTGTCTCTGTCATAGCAGCTGTCTTGTGCAGATCGATAATGTGGATACCATTGCGCTCCATAAAGATATAAGGAGCCATAGCGGGATTCCATTTACGCTTCAAGTGACCGAAATGTGCACCGGCCTCAAGCAATGTGTCAAATGTAATTCTAGACATTTTGTTTAAATTTTAATTCGTTTACCTTCTTTTTTAATTAAATCCTTTAACCAACCTCCCGGGTAGCCCACCAAACGAAAAGCGGAGTCCCGAGTGGTTTAGATACTAAACGTATATTTCGAGACCGAATATTAACGTTTACTGAACTGGAATCTGCGACGTGCCTTTGGCTGGCCCGGTTTCTTACGCTCAACCTCACGAGCATCGCGAGTCATGAAGCCCTCTGCACGCAAAGCCTTCTTGTCCTCAGGGTTGATCTTAACCAATGCACGAGCGATTGCAAGACGCAATGCCTGTGACTGGCCAGTGTAACCGCCACCGTCCAAGTTTACCTTGATGTCATACTTCTCAGCAACATTCAAAGTTGTAAGTGGCTGCTTTACCACGTACTGGAGAATGCTTGATGGGAAATAATCCTGCAGATCCTTCTTGTTGATAGTAATTTTACCTGTACCCTCAGTTACGAAAATACGGGCAACAGCGCTCTTGCGTCTGCCTAATGCGTTTACCATTTCCATCTGCTTCCTTATTTATAAGAGTTAATATCAATTACCTTTGGAGTCTGAGCTGCATGATTGTGCTCAGGACCGTCATAAACATAGAGGTTGTTCAGCAAGTGATTGCCAAGACGGTTCTTGGGAAGCATACCTCTTACAACGTGCTTTACAAGACGCTCGTAGCCCTTGTAACCAGCAGCAACTGTAGCTGGAGAGAACTGCTTCTGACCACCGGGATAACCTGAGAATGTCAAGTATACACGGTCGTTCCACTTGTTACCGGTCATTCTTACCTTGCTTGCGTTGATTATGATAACATTGTCACCACAGTCAGCGTTAGGTGTGAAGCTTGGTTTGTACTTACCTCTCAAAAGCTTGGCAACCTTTGTGCCAAGACGACCAAGTACCTGGTCTGTAGCATCAACAACGACCCACTCCTTGTTTGCGTTAGCCTTGTTGACAGAAATTGTTTTGTAGCTTAAAGTATCCACTTTAATTCGTTTAAAAAGTTAATAATTCCATCATTCTGCGACACTTCTCCCACTGTTCTTACGGAATCAGAACCGGCAGGAAACCCTCTTCGCGCATGCCCGACCAATTGGCTAGATTGTGTCATTGGACACACTCAGAGACCTGAAGTACCGTATACCCATAGCATGGGTTGATAATAATCGGCCTGCAAAATTACTTCTTTTTAATGGAACAGGCAAGCAAATGAAACTTTTTTTCAAAAAATACCGCATTTTCTTTGCCCGATACAAAAAAAGCACTACCTTTGCACCGCAATCAAGCAATTGCCCAGATGGCGGAATCGGTAGACGCGCTGGTCTCAAACACCAGTGGGGCAACCCATCCCGGTTCGATCCCGGGTCTGGGTACTGAAACGGAGAAAGTTTTTCAACTTTCTCCGTTTTCTTTATTTAATAAAGAGGTTTTTTACAAGGTTAATGTTTTACAGCGAACGAAGCTCGCCGCAATTGAATCACTTTGTTTTATCGGATTTCTTTTTCCCGTAGAGGCGCCTTATCCAGAAATAATAACCCGTTAGCGGCAGTGTCGCTCCCAAAAGTGCAGCAAGGAAATAGAGAATCTTGGAGACCACTCCACCCCATGTTCCCACATGGATTGTACGCACCCAGCCGCCGGCCTTCTTGTCAATTGTTGCCTCGGAATAGAGTTCTACCGATGTTATCTCGCCTGTAGTTTTATCGAACTTGTACTTGTCGCTTGCACGCTGGTTTCCTAATCCGTCAAGCGTCACTGTGACAACGCCGTCCGAAACGGTAACCGCTGAATAGCCATCGGTTTTTGCCAATACATTGTCAAGTGCATCCTGCCAATGAGATCGGTCGACGCTCTTTTTTCCCTTTGGCTCGGATTCGGTGCTCTTGTTATTATCGGCAATTGCAGTAGCACCTGTGGAAGCATCTGCGACAACAGTTGCGCTCGTAGAAGCATCTGCGACAACAGTTGCGCCCGTAGAAGCATCTGCGACAACAGTTGCGCCCGTAGAAGCATCTGCGACAACGGTTGCACCGGTAGAAGCGTCTGCAATCACGTCGTTTGGGGCAGGAGGCGGAGTTTTGCCGCAAGGAACACCATCACAACGTGAACAGTCACCTATGCACTCACCCAAATAAGGTTCTGTTCTCTTTACGCGATTCTCCTCAGATGCCGGGTTTCGTTCTCTGCCACCTTGTTTAGCATCATGTTTGCCACCTTTCTTGCCTGCATCTTTGGACATCTCAATGCCCATCATGCCATAAAAGCCGTCACGATACCACTCGAACGACCATGTCAGGCCTGTAAGCGCCATGGCGAGCAGGAACAACACAGCATAGAAACCGCCAGCGACATGCAAATCGTACCAGAAACGGTTCTTGCCCTTCTTTACGGCAATCTGCAAACGGTTCTTCAGCATCTTGCGGTTACGAGGCCACCATATAACAACACCTGTTATCAGAATAGCTACAAAAGCAAGCGTACTCACTCCCACAATAAGCTTTCCCCAATATATCGCGCCATCCTCGGGACGTGTATCCATGAGCCAACGGTGCAGGCGGCGCGTAACGTTGAAGAATGCCGGGCGTTCATAGCGTCCTTTCACCTCGCCGGTATACTGGTCGACATATATCGCAGCACGGCGGGGTTTGGAAAGATTCACCTTGTAGGCCTCAGCCGGGTCATCGGAGACGGAAACGCCGGTTACCGCCACACCTTCATCGAGAGCAGGCTCCACCTTTGCCACCAGTTCGTCAACGGGTAACGGTTTACCAACAGGATTGACCGAGGTCAAATCCCTATTCAGGAATGCAGTTATATCGCTCTCGAACACGAGCAATGCACCAGTGAAACAGGTTATTGTTATTACAATGCCGAAAGGCACGGATACCCAAAGATGCAGTTTCTTAAAAAACTTATTCATAAAACATTATTTTACAGCAACGGAATCATATCGGCTATCTGCAACAGCTACAGATGCACGAACTACGCAAAGTTATATATTTTCCGACAAACCTCCAATCAAGGCAACAACTTACCTACGCCATCAAGCGATGTAACTTCTATTACAGCACCCTTTGAAGCTGTGGCTGTCGTGGGGTCTATCTTGTATATCGAAGGATAACCATCAGTTGTGGTTACAGGCATATAAGCAAATCCGTTCTCCATAAACGGAGCCTTGCCGAATGCCGACAAGGTCCCGGGCAACCCGTCAACAAACTTCAACGTACCATTGTTCACGTCAAGAACAGCCAGGCTAAGGGCTGAAGGAGCCTTGCCGCCGGGAGTAAGCGGAGCATCGTACATCTGCAACAGCATATGGCCGTTACCGATATACCATGAGCGCAAGAAAGAACGTCCGCCCGACAAAGCCTCGATATTCACATAGTAACTGCTGTCAAAATCATCCTCGCCCGCCTTTATACGTACCATTCCCGCAGGCAGGGTCGTCTGCTGGCGACTGTCGGCCATGGTCTTTGCATACGACGGTGAGAGCACATAAATATCGCCGTTCTCCGCAGCCCATATCATCTGGTAATATTGCGACTTGTTGCGTCCACAGGCATAGCTTATCCTATCAGTGCTGATTATCTTCTTGGCAGTAAGCGTCTCATCTTCGAATATCGCTACATGGCACTCATCGGGATACTGCGTCCACTGCAACTCGCCTTTCTTGTAGGAACTGCTGTTGCTGCCACCATCCTCACTCTTCACAAGGTCGGGATATTTTACCCATTTGCCGCCATCGGCAGCTGCACCGTACTGACTCAATCCCATTGGCACAGCAGCTGCAAACAGTTGCTTTCCGCGTTGCTGGAAGCCCGCCAGGGTAACATACTCGCCATTGCCAAGGAAGTTCTCGGAAAGATATTTCTTGTCTGCCACGTTCGAACGGTAGCTCTCTTTCTCAGTATCGAGATAAGAGAAGAGGAACATTTTGGGAATGTAACCGTTGGCATCGGCCCACTCGGCAGAGCCGTTACCCGTAGATGCCGTAAGTATATACTTGCCATAGATTCCGTATGTGGTAAAACGGTTCACGGCATACTCTTTGCCGCGTGCGATGATGCTGTAGTCATCGCCCATCACGAAAGAGCGTGTAAGGCCGGCATTGCCCTGATTGTATGCCAAGCCATAGAGATAGTCTGTACCATGAAACACCCAATAAGAGGCTGCGTCGGTAACCACTCCCTGATTGACCGGGGATACGGTACCCTCTTCAAGGGATTCGGCCGTCAGCAGTACAGGAGTACTGTTGTTGGACATTGTAACTGTTGCCGCAATAACATACGGCTTCACATCATTTGCAGGTGGAGTAACCGCACCACCGTCATCATCACTTGAACACGAAACAAGCGACACCACCGAAACCGCAGCAAGCAGCAGGTTCCCGATAAATTTTCTTTTCATAAGTCTTACTATTTATTATTTATACATTATTGGATATACATCAGAAAAACAGATTACATCATTTACCCAACCTCACACGCACTTTCGCATAAAAGGCACGCCCTGCCTTCTGCAGGCTGAAGTTATCGTACAAGCGTTCATCGGTAATATTACGGCACTCAAGAGAGACGTTGTAACGCCCGTCGCCGATAGCGTAAGAGAGAGTCACATTATGCGACAGCTGCGACGGTACCATATAATCGTCTTTATTGGCACCAATCTTGGCAGAATAGTAACTGAACTCCTTGACATAACGGCCGTCATAGGTAAGCGTAAGCAGATTATCCTTTCCCCAAAGCCCATGCCAATAGAGCGACACATCAAAATCGGCGAACAACGATGGAAGATTAGGCATCTCCTCGCCGTACCCGAGATTAGGCACCGAACTTCCTATGGCACTTTTCATATTGTCAAGGACCTTCATGTCGGTAAAATTACCTCCGAGTGACAGAAAGCGGTCCAGTGTATACCGTAGCGTTATGTTATAACCTTTTGTGAGCACCTTGCCATAGTTTATATATGTCGCGGCAGCCTTGCCGCCGCTCAGGTCGACAATGTTACGCTGTATATAATCACGTGTATCGCGGTACACCACACCACCCTCGACGTACAACCCATGGCCACCGAATTTTCCGCTGTAGCTGATATTGAGGTTCACATTATGGCTCTTCTCCGGGTCTATGCCGACATCGCCCATCTCAAGGTCCTCATCACCGAACATCTCATCAATAGTAGGCAAACGGTAAGCCTTTTCATACGAAACCTTTGCCTGTAAGCCCGGCAGTATGTGACATGTTCCTGCCGCGCCATAGCCAAACATCCCCAGATTGCGTCTCTCACGCACATAGCTATCGGCATTTCCGGTGGTTGCCATGGGGCCGCTCACATAAAGGCTGTAATGTTTCGCAAAGACAGTCATGTTCCATCTGTCCGACGGCATAAGGCGATAGGATATTCCCGCTACCCCTTTGCGGGTAACCTTTGCGATAGGGTCCTCTGCCCTCTGCGGCAGGAGCAATGAACTGTTTGTACGCCTGAAAGCATTGAACAGATAATGCACTGTAAAGAGATGGGTATGTGTTCTTCCAGGGCGGTAGTCAATGGTTGCCGTGGCATTCCAGTTATCATTGTCGGAACGCATATGCTGAAGCGACTGCTCGCCTGGTGTATTGAGGCGGTTCATCTCGCCACGCCAGTTGTATTTGCAAGAGGCCGTATCGACGTTTGTCGTAGAGTTACGGTTATAGTTGGCAGTCAAAGAGAGGTCGAGTCCGTCAGCAAACAGATTACGCTTGAGGTATTCAAATGAAGGCATAAGAGAAAAGCCCTTACGGTGTTTCTTGCCATACACAATCTCCTGCCTCACGCCGGTCTGTATTTCCTTATACATCTGCGAATATACCAGCCCCAACATCATGCGGTCGGCCCAAGGCTTGTCTACTACACCCGCCTTGAGAACTGCGGCCTCATTGTGATAGGTATCGTTGAAACGCTCCACGCGGTGCAGTTTCTTCTTCTCGATACTGCCTGTAACAAAATCCTCGACAGGAGCATCTACCATGTAATCATTGTCGGAATAGTTCTGAAAGAAGTTCAGTTCATACGAAAAGCCACTCTTCAACACTTTGCAGAAATTCAAGAAAGAGCTGTGGGTATTGAATGAGCCATAGGAATACGATGCATCAAGCCTCCACCCCTGACGCGCCTTGTCCGTAACAATGTTCACGACACCACCCATGGCATCAGTTCCGAACTGCACAGGAACCACACCACGATAGACCTCGATGCGCTTTGCATAATTGACGGGGATATTGTTCAGTCCGAAAGAAGGGCCCACGCCATCCTGGGGCACACCGTCAACAAAGACCTTGACATGCTTTCCGCTGAAACCATCGAGCATAATATTCATATCGGACCCCACACCACCCGATTCACGCAATTTCACACCAGGCGATTTCGCAAGTATATCGCCAAGATTCTTTGAGGCATTGAGAAACTCTTCGGTATCGAGTGCAACGACATTGTAGGCTGAGCGTCTCAAGCGCGAGACACCGTCAGCAGACTCGACTATGACGACATCATCAAGCTGAATCCCGCTCTGCACCAGTTCCACATTATATATCACAGGATGATTGTCACCAACGACAATCTCCCTCCTGTAAGTCTCGAAACCCACAGCCGTAACCACCAGGCAGTACCTACCCTCGGGCAACTCCAGTTCATAGCACCCGTCATCCCCTGCATATGTACCGAGAGTGCCACCCTCAACGGCCACCGTCGCATAAGGTACAGCGCCCTCGCCCCTTGCGGTCACAGAACCGCGCAGTTTCACATTTCCCGCTGCCAAAGGCAACGAGAGCAGGAAGATTGAAAGAAACAACAAAGAACGTAAAAATGTAACCATAAAATCCATGTTTTGCAGTTACAAAATTAGATTCATTTCACAGAGGCGACAATTGCAATATTTTGCGATAAAGAGTAAAAACCCTACCTATATGCGTTAACAACATATTGCGATGTCAGCAGTAGAAAGAATAGCAACAAATGACCACTTACCAAAAGAAGAAAAACGGTGTAATGCGTTAATACACAAACAAAAAAACGGCTCCGGGAACACCGGAGCCGCCATATAGGAATATCAAGAGGTCACTTGACGCCCTCAACTGTATAACCCTCTTTCTTAAGCAGTTCAAGTACGCCACGCTCTCCCGGGAGATGTGCTGCACCTACAACAAATAGAGTTGACTTATCACCGATGATTGCAGGAATCTTCTCTACCCAATCGGCATTGCGGCCATAGATAAGCGCCTCCTCTTCTTCAGGTGTGCTGTCGCAACTTGTACCGAGTTTCTCCTCGGTCACAGCAAGTACCGCATCGATATCCTGAGAAAAATATGCCTTCGTAAGCTGCTCCATAACCATCTGGTTGTACTCCTGATTGTCAATCATACAGATGAGTTGCTCCTTCTGTCGCTCGATAGTGCTTCCCGTATAAAGGACTGAAATCTGGAAATCAAGTGTCTCGAAACCGATGACCGGCTTATCGGCCTTCTTAGCTTCGGTCTGGAAATAACTATCTATCAATGCATTCGGATTAAAACCCGGAGTCATCTTCATATACTGCACCAGTTGCAACTGATTGGCAATTGCAGCAGGAGTCATCTTCCCAAGCTGAGCCGCGATCAAAGGATTGTTAAGATCCGCGCCCATAACTTCATTCATAAAAGCATTCAACTTGCCCATCTCCTCATCAGAAAGAATATCAGACAAAGACTTACCATCGGGCAACATCATGGCAGCCATAAGTTTCTGCATCCCTGCCATAGACTCCATTTCAGCCATATCCACTTCACCGCAAACCTGCTCTACACTTGCAAGCGCCTCGTTTGCTCCAGGTATTGAATCTACATATGAAGCAGGCGCCAAATGATATGTACCTACTATATAAGATGGTTTTTCAACTCCTTTTCCCGAAACCTTATAGAGCAACTGGGCATTCACGCCCACAATGGCAACTATTGCCAACACTGATGTAAGAAATATTCTTTTCATTTTCATGTTATTTATTGCCGACAAAATTAGTAAAAAAGAAGTACAAAAATTTTCAAAAAACGGACATTTTTTATTAATAAAGCCTAAATAACGGAGGAGAACAATAAATTGGAGTAATTTTGCCGGCACAAACAAAACAATAATGGAGATGAAGAAAATAAAGAATCCCTGGATTGACCTCACTGATAAAGGATACAACTGTTTTGCATGCGCCCCGTCAAACCCATGCGGACTGAAAATGGAATTCTACGAAGATGGCGATGATATCGTTTCATTATGGACTCCGGGTGACAACTATCAAGGTTGGCTGGATACACTGCATGGTGGAATCCAGGCTACACTGATGGATGAAATCGGAGGCTGGATAATTGCACGCAAGTTCCAGACATCGGGAATGACTACCAACCTCAATATCAAATACAAGAAACCTATCCCAACCGGCAAGGATGTGACAATAGAGATCCGTGGGCGCGTAAAAGAGGTAAAACGTATGTTTGTGTTCATTGAAGCCGAAATAAGATATGACGGCGAGGTACGTTCAAGTGCCGAAATGACATACTACACATTCTCCAAGGATATTGCCGAGAAGGATTTCATGTTCACAGGGTGTGAACTTGAGGAGTAAGACGAAACATCAGGCTTCAAGGAATTCAGTAAAGCGTCCGAGTTGCTTTGAGAAGGAGAATGCATCACAAGATGCCTTGATGCAGTTCCCTGAGAATGCAGTGTATTCACTTGCAGGCATCTCTTTGAATATCTTGATATTCTCCTCAAGCGCATTATAGTCACCATAGGGAGAGACAAGGCCAAAGCCCCACTCTTCGACTATGCGTGCACCCTCACCATTACCGCTGAAAAGAATAGGAACGCCGGTGGGTAGCAGATCGAAAATCTTGGAAGGGACTGCGCCATGTATTGATGCGGCAAGAGGTATTATGGAGAGATCGTACTTTTTCAGTTCCTCGTTCATCTCCTGTTTTGATACATATCCATGATACCATATATTCTTGTCACCATCCTTTATGTATTCAAGGATTTCATCGGTCTGGTTACCGCCGCCATAGAGATGCATCTCCACACCGAGTGCAACGAAATCTATCGATTCGAGCAACGGCAACACCCCTTGGGCAACACCGAAAAGGCCTGCATACACAATTTTCAGGCATGACGAGCGCTCTCGTGGCTGCAAACAGACATTCTCCACAGGTTGCAGATTACGATAGAGGAATGTACTCTTTCCCGGGAACATCTTCTCTACATGTTCTACAATCTCCTGGGACTGCCCCATGACTGAATGGGCATTCTTATATATATAACGTTCCAGACGGCTAAGCACCTTGAACGAAAGGCTACCCTCGCGCACAAAGCCGAGCTCCACAGCAGAACCGGGCCACAGGTCCGACACATTAAGTACCACCTTCTTTCCATACAGTTTCTTGAAAAGCAACATCGCTGATGCTGATACCATAATTGGAGGAGACTGTACAATAATCCTGTCGTAACTCTTTATGAGTTTGCGTTTGAATGCGAAAGACCACATGGTCATTGCATATGAAGTCATTGCAAGAACACGCTTGAAAGGATTCTTTGAAACGGTTGCATATGTCCAATATCGGTACACCTTTATGCCGTCAATGGTCTCTTTCATGGAGAAACGCCTGCGATAACCGTCGAAGACGCGCCCCTTGGGATAGTTTGGCAAGCATGTCAGGACATCGACATCGACACCCATAGCCTTCAAGCCCTTCGCAAGGTTTGTTATACGGCTTGGAGCTGCGCCCAATTCCGGTTCGTAGTAGAATGAGACTATGAGTACTTTCATAAACTTATCAAATTGTCAGGCAATTCACCAACAAGGCGCGAATTTACAAAAACGAAATACAAGCAACAAAAAAAACGCTTTATATTTCGACAATATTCTCAATATACCCGTCCGTAGCGCCCTCGCGACTTATTATTTTGGCAGGATTGCCGACAACTATAGAATGCGGCGGCACGTCAATGTTGACGAATGCGTTCGGAGCTATCATGACGTCAGTCCCTATATTGACATTTCCGACAACAACCGCATTGGTTCCTATCCACACATTGTCGGCAATCACCGGCGCGCCTTTCTTCTTGCCCCGATTGGTTTGGCCTACAGTCACCCCCGTACCTATTGTAATGTTATTGCCCAGAACTGCAGCTGAATTTATAATTACACGTCCGAAGTGATTTATATACAAACCCTTCCCCACCTTGGCCACTGTCGGAATCTGGATGTGTGTTTTGGAAGAGAGACGTCTCTTCTTGAGTTCCCAATACCAAAACAACGGCTGGCACCATTTTTTCCCGCGGTAATACTGCGCTTTGCGAAACGCGCGCAAGAACTGCAACTCGACCGGGAGCGGTAGCAGCAACTTTTTCAACAGACTACGTTCAGCACCCCCATAATATCTATAATAATCGTAACAGAACAAAGATTCTTCCATAACATTAATTAATCGGTTCTTTCCGAGGCTTCCATGCAACCGCAAACCGGAAAGGCCCAGAACCTGTCAACTTATTATTCTATTCAACAACTCTCTCGCCTCATCTACTGAGAAGAAGCGGCTTTTGACGTATGATTCCCTTGCCATAGCCCTTCTCATGTCCGGATTTTCAGCCAATGTAATTATGGCTTCCGCATAAGCGGACGCATCAAAAGTTCCGCACAAGAAGCCATTGACCCCATCTTCAACGAACTCCGAATTGTATTTCCAATCGGACGCTATGACCGGCAACCCCACAGACAATGCCTCCACAAGTATTCCGGGACAACCTTCCCCGTCGTAGTGGGTCGGGAATATCAGGGCATCATAACTCTTCAACACGTCCAAAACCTCGCCGGGCTGAAGAACACCACGATACCTGAACATGCTTTTATCGGCCATGTGGCCATCAAAGAAGCCGTCTCTCTTCTGCCCATAAAAATCAAAGTCGATTTTACCGGAATAACCCCTGGATGAAAGAATCCCGGACACTTCGACAAGCGTATCCAGTCCCTTGCTCTGCTCCACACGCGAGACGAAAGCAACTCTAAGGGTTCCCGCTTCGGCATCCGGGATATTTTTCCCCGAATCGTAATTGTCGATATCATAATTGAAAAAACGGAAATTAGGGAACACGTCCACATTCCCGAAAGCGTACAATTCTTTCAGGCTTGATTCCAATTTACGGGTTTCCACATGTATGCCTTCAATGCGCGCCAACATTCTGCGATGACGCGGAAGATTCTTCAGATATCCGTCAAGCCACCCCCCAACCACGAAGTAATGTATTTTCACACGGAACAGTACCGAAATACAATAGATCAAGGGGAACACCCGTTTAAGATTGCCGTGCGCAGGAAGATAATATAGAGTCTTGCAACGCATTACCTTCCAGAACATCTTCAGCAAAGAGAGCTTGTTATACTTGAACTCCTCCGTGTCGTAATAATCGACACTGTCACCGGCACACTCTCCCAACAATCTGTACAGGTCACGCGTTTTGACAGTCTGCCCGTCAAGTTTACCCGTCCTATAACCGAAATAGCCTAATACAAGAAGCATAACTTTTACAATCCTTATATTTGAAGAATGGATATGATTCACTCATGGAACAAGAGAGCGCAGGTACACCCTCTGCGTGATTCACTTCCGCATGACATCAAAATCAAAATATTCATGTTCAAACATCAACGCCTGAAAATCATTATAATTGAATCCCTTCTTCACATGGACATCTTTCATCAGTCTTCTCAAAATCTTTACAGCCGTTATGAAAGACCCCGTACATCTATGGAAGTATTTCAGACAGGTCACGCTGTTCAGCAAGCATATTGTGTAAAACTTCACCCGGTTTTCATACAGCCGGTTACATACAAGCCGGTTATGATAGTACATATATATACGTCCTACCCCTTGCGTATCTTTTGTCTTTTTCTGCGATGAAGAGACCTTGTGATACACTACGGAAGCCGGTACGCAAGCCATTTTTACCGACTCGTTCCTCATTCTCAAAGAGAACTCATAGTCCTCTTCCCCGAAAAAGAAATCATTGCTCAACAGTTCGTTCTTTTCGTTCAGAAGCGAGGTCCTGAAAAACAATGCACATCCCGATAAGAAGTTTATTGCAAAAGGAACTGTACCCACCGAATCGCGCGACTGTTCTGCAAAGAGATTCTTGCGGGTTCCGAACGTCAGTTTTCCGCCGCTGAACCAGACCTTGTTCTTATCGTAATGATAGCATATGCATGGAGAGAGCACCTTAACGTCCTCATTCGCACTTGCATAATCAAGCAATTTCGACAACATGTCCGGTTCAACCTCCGTATCGTTGTTCAGCAGCATGCAATAGTCGGGATTATCCTGCATGGCCACAGCCAAAGCCTTGTTGTTACCCACCGCAAACCCATAGTTCCTGCCGAGTTCAACCAGTTTATAACCTTTGACATTGGGAAGAGACGCATTCTCGTCCAGCCATTGTCCTATGCGACGGACAGAATCGTCGGTAGAACCATTGTCCCCGACAATAACCGTATGATGCGCATCCATCCGGCTCAACGACTCGAGACACGCGATAGTATCATCGGCTCCGTTCCAATTTATTATTATTATAGCAACCATACAAATCCCTTTTTCAAATAGATACCATGACCGTCAATCGCCCGTGCAAACGTCATCGGGGATTTCCGCAGCCGTTCTTTTCTTTACAAATTTAGTGCAAACCGCACGAGAAAGCAAACATCTCAGTGAAATAGTTGCATTATACGGAAACGGTAAGCTCAAGATTCCGGCAAAATTCAATTACAGTCAGAGGACAGGCGGTTCCCGTCACACCGGCTTGCCGCTCTCCTTAAGGGACATTCTCCTGTAATACATATACAAGGCAAGACAATAGACGCATGAACTTACGACGTTTGTCAGCAATGCGCCTTCAATATCCCACAGCCATACCAGAAAGACGAATCCTGAAATTTTGAACGCGCCGCATGCATAACTGCTGTTCTTTATGGCCCTGCCTTCGCCGTGGGAACCAAGGAAACGGTTTATCATGTCACCCAGGCCATGAACGGAAAAGCCCAACGCCATCCACGAAGCATACTCGCCTACCACGAAGTACTGGGCCGGATAGAACCATGTGACGAAGACGCGTATGAACAGGACAAACACAATGCAGGAAAGTAGCGTAATCAGAAGAGTTCCCAAGAAGACTTTTCTCGGTATGCGCGGTTCGCTCACGAATTTCTTGAAATATGCAGTACCGATGATACTCGGCAAGTATGCCAACGGGGCCGTCAGTGTAAGAGCCAGGGTATAATAACCGACATTGACATTGTCGTCATTGAAAATGCCCAGTGTGACACCGGCCAGATAATTCGTCGCCACCATTGCCAGGGAACCATAATAGAGATGTTTTCCGTACCTGTCGTTCTCGTCCTTCAACTCCTTGAACACGGGTTTCATATTGGAAAACGAAGGGCGTGTCGAGACAACCAAAAGCACTAGCACCGAAGTATATATGCCCCATTGCAGCAAAGTCATCATTGCTGATGTTGCTCCGAATTCAGAATAGACAAGATATGCGACAGGTATATACAGTAGTGCAGGCAGCACGCGCGAAAGCGCAAGACGGCCTATGTGATTGTCACCCTGTGCGGTCGTATTCATATAGTATGTAAGCAATGGATAGAAACAGACGGGCACGGAAACCATAAACAGCGTGCCGACACCGGCAGATTCCAAATGGAACAGGCCTGCGACAAAAGTCGCCGCAGCAAGCAGGACCGAACAGACAACCAGTACAACCACCATTGCACCGCGTATCCTGCGGTTGTTCTCCTTCTCCTCGGAAAGCGCAAGCAAACGGCTTCCGCTGAGGAAATAGCCGAAAAGCAGCAATGAGGCGAACAAGGTTATCATATTCTGTACATACCTGACATCCCCGTACTCCGACGCGTCAAGAAAATTCGTATTCACGATGGAGGTGACAAAGCCCAGCAACGACCCGGAAAGGGTTGCCGCGTAAAGATACAGGACCTGAACGTTATGTTTAGACAATGAGACCATACAAGGAACTTTTCAAGATTGTAACCGTTAGTTCGTATCCCCGCAAAATTCATCCGCTGCCCTCTTTTTCTTGCACACGATTTTTTCCAAGACCCAGAAAGCCGTGACTATCACGGGGAATTCAAGGACTATTATGCCCGAAAAGTAGAAGTCGAACCACCCCATGAACAGCATGGCGCAGAAAAAGAAATATATCGTACTCAGATATATATTGTTGCGGCGCGTCATGAGCACCTTCATGAGATACATGCAGGTGCTGAGGAACAGAGTGTATATTGCGAAGACGATCCAGCTGCTGTTTATATACAAAGTACCGAATATAGTCCTTACATTCGTAAGCGTAGTTCCGGTATTGTAGTACAGAGGATTAATCGGATAGACAAGTTCCTTGTCGCCCGTAAACGACTTGCACAAGTTCACGACCTGCGCTATTATATTGTCGAAACTTCCTCCGTCGTCGGGGATTCCGAGCTGCACATCCATACTCCAGCCGAGCGTACCGCTTGTAAGATAATGGAAGAAGTGTTTGAAGATGAATTCCATGAACTCGTCACTGACCCCTCGCTCCTGCACGACCAGGATGGAGAGAGCGTATGAAGCGAAAAACACCACGAATGCTCCCAGAACCACATACGAAAGGAGTTTCATCGACAAACGCGTCTTGCCGAAATAAATACGCATAGACATAGCGGCAAGAACCGGTATTATGACCCATCCTTTCACCTGATTGAGCGCACTTACAAGAAGAAAGACGATTATCACTGGCCAGAGCCACCAGTTCTTTTTTGACACATAATAGATACACATCATCATAAGCGGCAGCGTCATAAGCCTCAGATGACCCCACAGACCGCCTCCGCTGAACTCTTCTCCGAATTCCTCGGAACCGAGCGACTCGGCAGAACTGTTTATAATGCTTTTCAGATGCCAGATGAAAAGTATGGATAATACAACGAGAAGCGGAACAAGCACGGAAGGGAATTTCCCGTCCACGCCTTTGCTCCTGAACGGCAGTTCCTTACATTGCAGCAATGTGCCTATCAGCAGGCTCGGCAGAGCGAACAGCAACAGGCCGACATTCCATATAAAGATGCTCGGATAATAGAACCCGACAAAATCCAGAGCATTGCCCGCCAACATTACTGTTATGAGCAACACGACCACATACGGAAGCATGAGGAAATTCAATGGAGTGTAGTATGTCCCCCATGTCTTATACTCCAGATAGAAGAGCACCGCCACTTCCACCAGCAGAGATACAAGATACAAAGCATCCAGCCATGCACCCATACGGTTCCCTATTTATCTGTTTACAATCTTGTCTTTCAATATTATATACACCGATGTCCCGAAGAAAGCCATGAAGACGAAAAGGAATCCCATCATGATCTTTTTAGGAGACGAAGCCTTTATCGGAGCATACGCGGGCTGCATGACCACACATACCGGAGTATTTTCCTGGACTCTGGCACGGGCTATATCAAGATTCTGCGACATCTGCGTGTACATGCTGAGCGCCAGATCCTTTTCGTTGGCCAGGCGGTCAAACTCCACCTGGAATTTCGCATTCACGACATTCTGGTGCTGGCTCGCATATTCCGCATACGCCTGCTGGGCCTCATGATATTTGGCCTCGGCATCCTTATAGAGTTTTTCGGTATATTCAAGGTCCTTGCGTGCCTTTGCCGAACGGTACTTTTCGACATACGCCTGAAGTTTACCCGACACGGCATTCGCCACATCCGCAGCTATTTTCGCGTCCTGCATAGTCACATCTATGGTGATGACATTGTTACCCTTGTCGACTGCGACATTAATACGGTTGTCCAGAGCCGTCAAGACCTTGAACTGCTGCTTGGAGAGCCTTTTTGCATCGGACTTTCCCAAATTGGTAGTATCAACAGCATGCACTTCGTCTCCTTTTATATAATTCATTGGAACAGAATATATTTTCGTCCACCATGCACTTTTCTGATGACGCAGGAGATATTCATACAATGATGTCTTTATCTCTCCGTCGGCCGACTCGACAGGCATTGCAAGGATTTCCCAGAGGAACGGTGTAGAAGAGACTATCTGCGGATAAAGTTCCGGATACAGCGCATCATTTCCATTGCCCATTCCGTCAAGGTTCACGCCGGCCATAGAAGCTATAGCGCCAAGACCGCCCGACAAGCCGCCGCCCGACGTCATCTCAGGAGCAAGGACCGCCGACGACGTATACTGCTTGGGCATGCTGAAAGCTATTACAATAGCCAGCACTCCACCTATGACACAATTTATGGTCAGGAGTTTCCTTCTTGACCAAAGCAACATAAGCACTCCTATTATGCCATCATTACGTCCTTTACTTTTTTCTTCCATATGAATTGTCCTTTTACATTAATTTTCACCATTGCAATATTCACACCGGCATGCAGCCGTTCAGCGGGAACATTCCGCTTTCACCACTTGCTGAAGCAGTACCGCATTCCGCCGGAACTCATCACGAGCAGGTCATCATCGAGAGCCTCGATACTGAACCTGACCGTATCGCCGAATATGAAATATCTCTTCAATTTCTCCTTGTCGCTTATACCCTGAAGCCCGGGATATTCGTAGAAATTATACATTGTCAAGCTATTGCCCTCCTTGTCGAATTCGGCCATGTAGTAGGCAGGGAACTCCTCATCGGAATACTCTCCGAGCATGGCCAGATGGCGCTGGAACGAATAGTATATATTATCGGGGGTGTATACGGTATCGCCGCACTCCACCGATTGCAGCTTCCACATTCCGTCAAAATCTCCGTTCACGAAAATCCTCTCACACGAAGCGAGCGACAACGGTATGATGACAAACAACAATATTCTCTTTAATCCCCTCATGCTTAAAACAGTCCTATTTTTGCAAAAGAGAGCATTGCTCCCATGTTATTCCCGATATAATTGCTCTTGTCGTACGCAAGCGACAACGTGACGGCCCACTTGCCGCTCGGCGGCAAGAAGGCGACGTCGGCTACCAGCGATGTCGTATACTTTTTCTTGCTGAACGGATTGTGGTATGTCCCCCAATTCTCGCTGTAAATATACATCAGCCTGTACTTCAATGCATCATTCTTGCAGAATGCCCCATTGACTCCTGCACAATGTGCCTTGAAGCGGTTACCGCTGAATACCAATGAACCATTCTTGTTGTAAAGAGGAGATATTGCAAGCGGATTTCCGATACCCATGCCATAATAGTGCCAACCGGGATATATCGAGTGGTTATAGTAATTGTCGAGGCCGTCCATCTGTTCATGATAATACTCGTTCGGGTCATTATAGCATGCCCCGCTCTGGTCGTACAACGAAGTGTACTCATATTGGAGAGCATGTACAAACTTCAGATAACCGGTCCTGTTGACAAGAGAAAGCCCTACCTGTATGTCACGCCACGGATAATACACGACCTTACGCTTGCCTTCACGGTTCGACTGGTACTCGAAAAAGAAAAGCTGCGAAAAATCCTCGAACAGATGTTCGCCGTAAAGCCTGATATCCAGCGGTTCTGTCTTAAGCGTAAACGCCAGATGCCAGTTTCCTATCTGGTTCCCGGATATGTTCGCCTGCTCCGGCCCCGGAGTCATTTCGTCACCGCCCAACGGTATTATCGCCTTGAAGAAATCCTTGACTCCACGTGGCATGGAGAGATAGCGGCCTTTTGCATGAGTGTAGAAATCTCCGCCGAACTGCGAATACATTTCAAGCCCGCCCTCTATTTCGAGAGGGAACTTGTCCGTATTGCCGACCTTCATGAAGAGCGCCTTGCTATGGTAAAGGATATTACGGCCATATTTTGCTTTGGGGTTGGAAGAGGTGAACTCTTCCTGGAAATTATGGTCAAGGAAAATTCCATAAGCAAAATGACCCCGAAGTTTCAGCCATGAACCCGTACCCGGAACATCCACATAATCGGGAACATCAAACCTCACCTGAGGTATCGGACGGGAATTTCCGCTGTAAAGCAGCCCTCCGGTTCCAAGTTCACTCAAAGTATTACCGTAAAGTCTTTTTAACGGTGAATTGTCCGTACCGGCAACATTCGCTGATGCATTGCCACGCATCTCAGCAAACCTTTCCTTAAGACCAATATCAACCCGCAGCCATTTCCAAGACAAACCTGCATACAACTGCTGAAGCGCAACGCCATTATTCAGGTTGTATCCGGCAACAACATCTGCACCCGCATCATATCTCCATGCACTGTTGCCTATGCATCCGCTGATACCGATTCCGTAACGGGCATATCCGTTCATACAATCCAAAGATGATACTCCTTGTCTGTTTGCAGTGAGCAGAAATGGCGCATAGTCACCCTTCCCGGCAATGGTATTGAATTGAACGAACTGTGATATTTCGGGATTATTCTGCGCACAGACATTGACCGCAACGACAAGTTGGGTAACAAAAAGGATATATCCTATTCTATGCCATACAGAAGAACGCATATCAAAAAAGAGAACTTTTACTTCAACAGATTAACAAGTGTCACAATCATTGTGGCAATGGAAGCGGTAGAAGTTCCAATAGTAAGTATCTCTGCTGTAGAGAGTTTTCTTGTATTGCTCTTTGTAGGAACAACAATCTCACATCCTGGTTTTATATCTTTGCTCGAGTATTTTGAGACCTCGCTGACACCACCGTTCATATATATTGCATACACATCGCCCTTCTTTGCCCTGTCGGTATATCCACCGGCATGCTTGATATAATAGCTGAGTTTCTCACCCTTCTTGTAATTTATCGTAATAGGATAACGTACCTCACCGCTGATTTTTACCGTACTGGTATATTGGGGAATAACAAGATAATCTCCCTCACGAAGCGATATATTCTCTGAACCCGAAGGATTTTCCATAGCTGCCTCAAGACTGATTGCGACCGGATATACATCACCCAACTCAAGTTTAAGGTTCATCAATGAATCGGCAAGCGAAATATTGTATTCACTCTCCGAGCGTAGACTCTCCTCATATATCTGAATTTGGGTGAGCTTCATTATATTCTCTCTGTTTGCACGTTCCTCCTCTGTCATCTTACGGTACAACCGGGCGCCTTGGGGATAAGCAATATCAGATAGTCCACCGGCCTCATTCACAAGGTCACTCAATCTATAATTGTTGCTACGCATCGCATAGTCACCGGCAAAATTCACTGCACCATCTATTGTAACACTCTTTATGTCGGCATGTACAGGACTCTTACGGACATGTACCTCATCATATGGTGCAAGCACAAAACCAGGAGTTCCGTCTATCACAAAACCATCCTTCAAGGCAAAGCTAAATGTCTCGGTCAATGTATCCTGCTCATGCATTGCCAATGGATCATATATCTTACGGTAAACATCTACTTTTGCCATTGAAGCAGCATCGGTCAAGCCACCGGCCTGAAGAACAAGATCCTCAAGTGCAGTATTCTCTGCAAATTCATATATTCCCGGGAAACGTACCTCGCCAAGAATCTTGAAAGTCTGCTCCCCACGCATATCGCTCATTGAAGGGATGAAAAGTATATCCTCCTTACGGAGCTCGACATCAGGTACTGTACCTTCAAGAATACCTTCGATATCTACTGCCAGAACCTCCAGACGACGGTCTGCCTTGCGGCGATGCATCACCGCACGCGCAGTAAAGGCATCTTCAAGCAAGCCGTCGGCAGCATTGATGAGGTCATAGACCGTATTGATTTCAGTACCCAATTCGTACAATCCCGGATGCATCACAGCGCCTTTTATTTCAACCATATTGGAGAAACGCGGCATAATGGAATCCACATAAACAGAGTCGCCGTCAAGCAGTTTGAATGTAGATAAGGCATCCTTTGTCACTGTATGTATCGAATACTCCCTGCCGCTCTTGCGCACTACACGCACATTCTTCGTAAAAGCATCACCGGTAAATCCTCCGGTATATGAAATCAATTTTGACAAGGTCTCGTCACCCTTCATCTCATATTTCATCGGGCGCTTGACCTTACCTTGAATATTCACAATCGCATCATAAGGACCTACGGCAACGAGATCATTGTCCTGGAGACGTATATTTCCCTTGTTGTTTCCATTGATTATATAGTCATATACATCGATCTTGGAAACCTGCTTACCGTTCCTGAATACCTTTATATCGCGCAGAGTACCCATATCGCTTATACCGCCAGCCATATAAAGTGCATTGAATAGAGTTGAAAAAGCACTGAGAGTATATGATCCCGGAGCGACCACATCACCTACAATTTCAACTTTCACACTACGTGTTGTACCCAAAGAAAGTGTTATTGATGAGCCGCTGTAATACTCACCGAGCATATTTCGTGCGTGCTCAATGGCCTCCGCCACTGTCAATCCTGAGAAGTTAACAGGACCTACCCCCTCGACCACTATATATCCGTCGGGAGATATCACACCTTCGATATTTTGCTGTGACGCACCCCAGATATCGATTATGACCTGATCACCGGGACCAAGGACATAATCCACCGGCGTAGGTATATTCATTGCCGGTTCAAAGGTCAGCAGCTCGTTATTGAAAAGATTACGGCCATAAACTTCATCCTTATTCAAAAGATTGCTGTAGTATGCGACAGAATCAATGTCAAGAAAGCCCATTCCTTCCTGTACCATTTCCAGTTTCTGTTTATTATCGAGTTTTCTCTCGTCACGAAGCATAAATTCGCCACCTCTCCCCTCTTTTCCTGCTACGATATTTTTATTACGGCTACGGTCTACACCGGTAACATCAACCGCGCCCACTCCATTCTGCTCCTGTTCATACTTGGCCTTTATCCTACGGAGTTGTGCCGGAGTGACACCCTGACGCAACAGTTTCTGTGCTATTGTTTTTTCATCGCTACCCTTTTCCTTTTCGGCCAAAACAATCTTTATGACCTGCTCATCAGATACTGTTTGCGCTGCCACCCACTGAAAAGAGAGAAGCAACGCAATGAATAGAAGTATTGTTTTTTTCATTTCAGAATTTTTTTCCGTTTATGATATAAAAGAATGTCGTGAATATAAGTTTGATGTCCAGCCACAAGGAGCGACTACGGAAATACTCAAGATCCATCCTAAGACGGACCAGCATCTTTTCCATAGTATCTGTGTAGCCATTATGAATTGTTGCCATTGACGTCAGACCCGGACGCATCAGAAAGATGTAGTCGTAATCGTCAGTCTCTTTACGGATAAGATCGATGAAATACTGGCGTTCGGGACGCGGTCCCACAAAAGACATGTCGCCGATGAAGACATTCCACAACTGCGGAAGTTCGTCAAGATGATGCTCTCTCAGAAATTTCCCCACCTTAGTCAAACGTTCATCAGACTTTGACGCAAGTTTAGGTTTGCCATCATCCTCCGAATCTACGCGCATTGTTCGAAACTTGTATATATTGAACGGTTTGCCTTTATACCCGATTCTCTCTTGCTTGAATATAACGCTACCTTCGTTCTGAATGCGCAACATGATATACACAACAAGAAACACCGGCGACAGCAAAACGAGGCCAAGAAACGAGCAGATCACATCAAAAATACGTTTAATTGCACGCTCAAGGGCATTCATTCCATCAGCCATAACCAACTTATCTCTTACTTTATCGTTATGCCAATATACTATTGGCTATAATAGTAACTACCTTTTAACAAAATTATTGCAAAGAAAACACTTTTTTTTGGGCAAAAAAAACGAAACTGCGCCAAATTGGCAATACTGTTCAGGAGAACAAGTAGGCAAGCGAGTATATCGTACTGATTATCAATACAATATTACTTTGTACAAATATCACTAAAGAATTGGGTAAGACAATTTCAGATCTGTTCCAGAACAGCACCGGGATAGTAATGTTCAAGAATATGCCTGAATGAGCATCCTTTCTCACCCATGACAGCAGCACCAATCTGGCATAACCCGACGCCATGCCCCCACCCTGCGCCTTTAAGTACAAAGCACACATTGCCCTCTTCTTCCACCTTATCGACAACAAAAGCCGAACTGTAAAGATGCGATTCTGACAACCATCGTCTTATTTCCAATTCCTTACCGACTATAACCGTACGCTTTCTACCTACAATTCTAAGCCTGACAATTCTACCCGATGCTGCACGTTCCACCGGTTGCAAATCCTCGATTTCACCGAAATCTATTCCGGAACGTCTTGCTACCAGCAAAGAGAGTTCCTCCTGAGAATACTCAACACGCCAACGGTAGAAATCATTCGTCTCCTGGTCATATCCGTTAAGAATCTGCGAAAGAACCTCCTTATCCGCTGTGGAGCAATAAGAGAGGGGCACACTCTCTATCCACTCCCTCGCCCCATGCTCAGTTGTCAAATCCGGAATCTCCTCGGCACTTTCGCTGTCACGCAGCGCCTTGAGGTAACCGTAATCCTCATCTTCCCAACATGCCGAGAAGCGCTCTGTAACACCTCCGCAGCATTTGCTGAAACGTGCGTCACAAACCTCCCCGTTATATTTCAGCACCATATTATGCGTCTCACGCACAGCGCGTTCCACATTTGGATTGATTGCACGCGTAACACCTTGATAACGTTGACAATGATCATCGGCACACAGATCAAAAAGAGTATGATCCTCACGGGCATACCAACGCACAATCTCATCACCGTTTTCCCAACCGAGCACGCCCTGTTGATGACGTTCTTTCCTTTGCAACTGGGCATAGAGCCAACTGCGAGATATCACTGTATGGGCTTTGAGAAACTCAAGGGACGAAGTGGCTGACATCTCGCTCGAAATCACGCTCACAAGATAATCTTCAACTGCCAATCTGTTAATGGCGCGTACCTCGCCGTCCTCTACCATAAACAACAGTTCGCCTTTGAACGTCTGCTTTTCTTTGCGTTGCCAATGGAAATTTACACCTATTACAACATCATGAAGTGTAAAAAGAGCCGTGTTATCCACAGGAGTAAAAAGCAACGTATCATAGAGTTCACCACAATAGCACAATTTACCATCAAGAGCAACGACTTCATTTCCTTTATCGACGAACTGCGCCAAGGAACTGAAACTCCCGGTCAAATCGAACTTTATACGCGGAGCACGCAGGATACCGACATCAACACTCCTCGTCATAGCCACCTCTCAGATTTTCCAATACCACATTCAGTACATCTTCAGAAAGAGCCACTTCGCGCATCATTCCGGCTGCCTCATCGGCTGTGATTGCATCAAAATCGGAAATACGCGGAGTTATAATCAACCCAGCCATATCAAGTGCACCCGGGCTTATCATACGTCCATTGCCGTAACCAGCACAATAACATGCAGGGCGATGCGCAGAACGGGGTAATACAACTGTTACGTATCCATCTTCCGGTGTATACAATACGAACACATTCATACGAGGTTCATCCTCGCCTTCAATTACAGGCAATGCAGCCTTAAGTTTCCCAAAAAGTTCCACCGAAGATGACACTGTGCGCGACACAACCACAAAAAGCGGCACTATATAAGATGTTACATTATAAATACAACCATCGGCATTGACAAACAGCGGCTCTTTTCCGCATTCGATCTCCTCGCTCCAATAATCACCGAAAAGCGGCACATCACTTACATCACCTGCCTGCAGATGAGCATGGTCAGGAGCCGAAGCACCGCACTTGGCACCATTGTAGAAAAGCGCCAATCCCTTCCACTCACGTGCAATATGAAGCATAGGTGGATACATCTTGTCCAGACACTGGGCCGAATGTTCCTTAAGCGGCAAAGTCATATGTTTTGGCAGAATAGGATAAGGGTTCACCAATACATCAAACATACCCAAAGCCTCCTCGGCAAACTGCTCAGCCGGGCGGTTGGCTGCACATAGGAAACATTTACGTTCCAAGATTGATGCACTGTCGACTTTGGCTGCCGTGGAGACAGTTCTTGCCGGATTATGCTGCAAACAGACTCCATTGGACAAAACGCGCACTTGCACATCATCAAGCGCAGCATGCCTCTCAGCAGCATCGGTCCACACAGCCAACTGTTTAGCTAAAAATCCGTCGACATCTTCGCGCGATGGAATTCCCATAGAGTCCACAAGTTCAATTCTTGCCTCAAGTTCTGCTGTACGAAGGGAATCCTTGTATAGATTATGCGCATTCACCTTTTCGTGTGATAATGCCGCATCGGAATTTCCGCCCCAACGTCGGCAGAGATAGAGCACGTCATAAATTCTGCCAATCCTGTAATTTCGGGAAATCTGCAAACCCACTGCATAATCCTCGCCATAGCTGACATTAGGGAAACCAATTTCACGTATAACAGGAGTAAAGAACGCGCGTGGAGCGCCCAAACCGTTTATTCTCAGAGCATTGTTGCGTCCGTTCTCTTCGGTCCATTCACGGTGGTCGATAATGCCAGGAGGCAATGTATTCAATTCAAAATCACAGATTCTGTACGTGCCGACAATCATGGCGCATTGTTGTCTGTAGAACTCATCCACAATACGTTGCAACGTACTCTCGTCGCTGTATATATCATCACTGTCAAGCTGTACTGCAAAACGTCCGCACATAGGGCTGTTGACAGCCTCGTTCCAACATCCGCCTATTCCGAGGTCTCTTCTCTCAGGTACTACATGTACAACCCTGCTATCGCCGAAAGAATCTATTATCTCGCCCGTACCATCTGTTGAATGATTATCCACAACAATCAGGTTGAACGGGAAAGATGTCTTCTGTTCCAATACAGAACTGATAGCATCGGCTATTGTCATATGACGGTTAAGCACAGGGATAACCACTGAAGCCTCCACAGGAAATCCACCGATGGATAGGTCAATTTCCTTATAAACAGATGCAGGCAGGAATGCATCAATCTCTTTAAGATGATGCGTACATGCCTTTTCCATTTCAATCTGGACATCGCGCTGCGCAGGATTTACATAGTCAAACTGTTTCTCTCCGCTCTTACGAGTGTCATATTCATACACGGTAGAAAAGAACTCTTTGTAATGAAAGATTCCGCCCATGCGCTGCATAGCCAGCCTCAACTGATACGCCCCGGCATAGATATATTCATCAAGAGTCTCGTCAAGATACCTCTTCAACGCATCCGTTCTGAAAAACAATGCCGGCCCGAAGTCAAAGTCATTACGTAAAGAACCGGAAAGGCAATCTATAGTCGGGGCATCAAGAAGTTGTCCGTTTACAACCTTACGATAATCGGCATAAGCCATTGGAGCCCCGTCAGGCAAGGCATTGACAAGAGCATCCAGCAACTTCACATCAAACCTTGCAGAGGCAGATGTCATACAAAGCACAAGATCCGCAGTTGCAAGAGTCGCCATCTCCTTGAACAATTTTGTCGAGGAGAGAGAATCGGCATGCAGCATACCCACGTTTTCAGGAAGTACATAAGGAAGTTCTCCAGAACTCCACAACCGGACACTCTTTACTGAATGGTGTTCCGCCACTTCCTTCAGCCATTCAGGATCAAGAACGTCTGCTGCCAGCGGCAAAAAAATATCTATCATATGTTTTTCCATATTTCAGAATGTTTGCATGCGAAATTAATAAAAAAGCAACTTAATCATAGCTTTTTGGCACACTTTTTATTCATATTCCACCGCTATTACATGTTATTATATATTTTTATAGTAGAATAAAATAAAAATAGAGTTTTTTGCACTATCTTCGCGTTGGATTTGTTACAATAGGCAAAGGATAGCCAAAGAGGAACAACATGGAAAACAGCAAAAGGAAACTTCTGGGAATGACACTCGATACACTCAAGGAGGCTGTCAAGGAGGCTGGAATGCCACCCTTTACTGCAAAGCAGATTGCCGACTGGGTATATCACAAAAGAGTCCGTTCCATTGATGAGATGTCAAACATATCACTCAAGAACAGAGAGAAACTGAACGAGTTCTTTGAAGTCGGCTACAGCGCCCCGGCTGATGCAGCCCGCTCTGTAGACGGTACCGTAAAATATCTTTACGAGGTTGACAACGGACATTTTGTAGAGGCCGTATTCATTCCGGACGGCGATCGTGCGACCCTTTGCGTCTCTTCACAGGTTGGATGCAAGATGAACTGTCTATTCTGCATGACAGGGAAACAGAAATATACCGCAAGCCTGACAACCAACGAGATACTGAACCAGATTTTTGCATTGCCCGAATTCGATAGACTGACGAATATCGTGTTCATGGGTATGGGCGAGCCATGCGACAACCTCGACAATCTTTTGCCGGCAATAGAAGTGCTGACAAATGAATATGGTCTTGGCTGGAGTCCGCACCGTCTCACAGTGTCGACCGTGGGAGTGCGCAAAGGATTCAAACGGCTACTTGACTCAGGCGACTACCACATTGCGGTAAGCCTGCACCACCCCATTCCTGAAAAGCGTAAGGAGATAATGCCCGCCGAGAAGGGGTATTCCATCATTGAGATGCTTGACCTTCTCAAGGAGTACGATTTCAGTCATCAGCGCAGGCTCACATTCGAGTATATCGTATTCAAAGATATAAACGAGACCCAATTCTATGCTCGCAAGTTGCTCAACCTGCTTAAAGGAATCGATTGTCGCATAAACCTCATACGCTATCATGCCATTCCTGACGTTCCGCTTGAAGGCGTAGACGAAGAGGGAATGGTACAACTGCGTGACTATCTTACCAAAAACGGCCTATTCACCACCATCAGGGCATCGCGCGGCGAGGACATCTTTGCGGCATGTGGCATGCTCTCCACGCTAAAACAGGAAAACAATAATTGAAACAGATATGAAAAAACTCTTTTTCCTTATTCTAACAACACTCATGTTCACCAGTTGCGAAGCTATATTCGAGGCTGCAACCGGTGCCGAACGCGCTTCCATCGGAAATGCATACGAGGTACTTGTTGTATGCGACGACAACATTTGGGATTCTGAACTTGGAGTAGCCTTGCAGAAAACACTCAGGAGCGGCATACCGGGACTTCCACAACACGAGGATGCCTTCAAAGTCACCAGGGTCAGCAATGATGATTTCACAGGTGTCAAACCCAGGTTCCGCAATATCATACACGTCAAAGTCGACAACAACACATATACAGCGCCGGCATTCCGTTATAAGAAAAATGTAGATGCTACATCACAATTAGTGATGACAATCCAGGCACCGTCCATAGAAAGCGGTGCAGAATATGTCACTGAGAACATGCAGACAATTATCGATTTTCTGAATGACGGAGAAAAGGAGAGACGCCTGAAAATCATCAAGGAGAGTTACAACTCCAATGCGAACAATCTCGCCGAAGAGATGTTCGGTTGCAGCTTTAAAATACCTATGGACATTCAAGGTTCAAAGAGAGGCAAGGATTTCGTATGGTTCTCCGACATGAACAGCACCAATCCCGATATCCTAAACTTCGCAATATACAGTTATCCCTACGAAGGCCCGGAAAGTTTTAACAAAGAGAATTTCATACATATGCGAGACTCCATGATGAGAGCAAACATACAGGGAGGAGGCAACAATGAATATGTCGAGACTGCCCCTGGCAGTGTTACAGTAGAAGATTCGGAATATCATGAACGCTACATGCAGGTTGCCAGAGGTCTATGGTACATGAAAAATTCCTTAGAGCCATGGGGTGGTCCGTTCGTGTCGCACTCTGTTGTAGATGAGATAAACCAACGCGTAATTGTAGTTGAAGCCTTCATGTTCTCAAGCAAGAGAATGGGTGACACTATGCGCCAGCTCGAAGCATCGCTTTATACATTGGAACTACCGTATGACAAATATATAAAGACGGTTCCTGTTCCTGAAGCGGTAGAGATAATAGAGAAAACAGATACAACATCAAATTAGTATATAAAGATGAGCGACAAACATAGAATTCGTGTCGGCATTACGCAAGGCGACATAAACGGTATCGGATACGAGATAATCTTCAAGGCTTTTGAAAACCCGGAGCTTTTTGATATATGTACTCCCATTGTGTACGGCTCACCCAAAGTAGCAGCATACCACCGCAAGGCATTAGAGATGGAGATACAGTACAACACTATCGGTAACGCAACGGAAGCGCAGAACGGAAAGTTGAACATCATCAACTGCAACAGCGACGAAGTTCATATTGAACTCGGCTCAAGCACTGCCGAAGCCGGAGAGGCTGCATTCCAGGCTCTTGAAGCGGCGGTAAAGGATTACATGGAGGGAAAGATTGATGTAATAGTCACTGCACCTATCAACAAGAGTGCAATACAGAGCGACGAGTTCAACTTCCCCGGGCACACCGAGTACCTCCAGAAGAAATGCGGCGAAGAAGAGAAAGCGCTGATGATACTCTGCAGCGGAGAGTTGCGTGTAGCTGTTGCGACATCACACATGGCTTTGAAGGATATACCGGCAGCCATCACTCCAGAACTGCTCGAAGAGAAGATTGCATTGCTCGACAAAAGCCTCAAGGAGGATTTCAATATCGACGCACCTAAAATCGCAGTACTTTCGCTGAACCCCCATGCAGGGGACAACGGCCTATTGGGCAAAGAAGAGATTGAGACAATCTCGCCAACCATACGCAAGATGAACGACAGCGGCATATTCTGCTACGGTCCGTTCGCGGCAGACGGTTTCATGGGAAGCGGCAAATACGCATCATTCGACGCGATCCTTGCCATGTATCACGACCAGGGGCTCGCCCCACTCAAGACACTTGCCATGAATGACGGAGTCAACTTCACCGCCGGATTACAGATTATACGCACCTCGCCTGCACACGGTGTAGCATATGACATTGCCGGGAAGGGAGAAGCTGACGAAAACTCTTTCCGCCAGGCAATATATGCCGCCATAGACATATTGCGTAACCGCAATATGTACTTCGGTGCACGACGCAACCCCTTGCGCAAGATGTACTTCGAGAAGCGCGACGACAGCAACCGCCTCAACCTGCAGGCCGACAACGAGTAACGGTACATATGCAATGAAGTTTGCAATAATTGCCGCAGGGGAAGGTTCACGTCTGGCAAACGAAGGCATAACTGTTCCCAAACCACTTGTAAAGATACAAGGCATTCCTTTGATAGAACGCCTTGTAAGGATTTTCGCGCGTCATGATGCATCATCGATATGCATAATCATCAACGGACAACAACCCGGGACATTGGAATATCTGCAAATGCTGCAGAAAGATTTCCCTATTGAAATCGTTGTAAAAGACACTCCGAGTTCAATGCACAGCCTGCATGCACTGAGTCCTTTGCTCAGAGGCGAGAAATTCTGCCTCACGACGGTGGACACCCTTTTCCACGAAGATGAGTTTACCGGATATATCGATTCCCTCAAGAATTGCAGCGACGACGGAATAATGGCTGTAACGGATTTCATCGACGACGAGAAACCCCTTTACATAGAGACAGACAACGACATGGAGATTACCGCATTCCGTGACACCCCCGGAGAGAATCCAAAATATATCTCGGGTGGTATATACGGGCTCACACCTAAAGCGCTTGACATTCTTGACGAATGCATGGAAGAGGGAATAGAACGCATGCGTAACTTCCAGCGTCGCCTTGTAGAGAGCGGAATGAGGTTGAAGGCGCACCCTTTCTCAAAAATCATTGACATTGACCATGCCGAGGACATCGCCAAGGCAGAAAGTTTCCTCAACGGATGACAAAGATTGTAACCATAGCACGTGATACGGCAGACTCACCCAACATGGTGGCGAACGATGCAGCCATTCTTGAGTGCATCACCCAAGAACTGCAGGCTTTGGGTGCTGAAGTCACTCACCCGGAAACGGAACTCTTACCGGCAGACACAGATATCATCTGTCATATGTCGCGCACTCCCGGAATACTGCAAAGACTTTCCAAGGCCGAAGAGGACGGAGTAATTGTCATCAACAGCGCTGATGCAGTAAAGAACTGTTCACGCCTGAAGATGACGCAAGCGCTTGCTGATGCCGATGTGCCACAACCGGAATTCAGACTCATAGAATCGCAGGATGAACTCGACGCACTCCCCTACCCGGCATGGATAAAACGCGCCGACGGTTGGAGTTGCCACAAGGAGGATGTCTGTTATGCAGCAGGCAGCAAAGAGGCAAAAGAGATATTCACGCGAATGCAGAATAGAGGCATAGATAAATGTATACACTTCAAGCACATCGAAGGCGACATTATAAAGTTCTATGCTGTAGGAGAGGACTATTTCCACTACAGTTATCCCGACCCGGGAAAAAGCAAGTTCGGACACGAACATATAAACGGTGCTCCACACCGCTACCCGTTCGACATTGTGCAGATGAGAAACATTGTCACCTCCGCAGCCAAGGCAACAGGAGTGGAGATATTCGGCGGTGACTGCATTGTCAACGACAGAGGTGAGATTTTCTTGATTGACCTGAACGATTTCCCAAGCTTCACCGCAGTACGCAACAAAGCCGCAAAAGAAATCGCAAAATATATAATAAACAAGAGTAAAGCAAGATGAAAGAAGAAGATAAAGAACTCTACAGGGCATCGATAAAGTCGACAGACACCGAAGAGTTCCTCGACCTTTGGTTCTACCGTCCTTTAGGGTTCAGTTGTGCACTGTTCTTCCGTAACAGAGGCATACACCCCAACGTTATAACGATAATCTCGATATTCCTCGGTATTGCCGCAGGTGTATGTTTCCTGCAGGAGAACCTCAGATGGAATGTTGTAGGAGTATTGCTGCTAATGTGGGCAAATCTCTACGACAGCACAGACGGACAGCTGGCACGCATTACCGGACAAAAGACACGTTGGGGGCGCATCCTTGACGGTTTTGCAGGCGACTGCTGGTTCTTCTGCATCTACTTTGCCATTGCAGCTAGAGAGACATTCCAACCGATACCGTTTGCTCCTGAGTACAATTGGGGGGTACTCATTTGGATACTCGTTTCATTCTGCGGATTCTGGGTACACGGTTCACAATGCCAGCTTGCCGACTACTACCGCAACATACATCTCTACTTCACCAACGAAAAGAACGGAAACGAGTTCCACGACTCCACTGCTCAGAAGAAAGAGTATGATGCGACACCTTGGAAAGGAAACTTCTTCTGGAAAATATTCCTGAACGCATACGTGGCATACGTGAGCAACCAGGAGCGCATGTCACCATGTTTCCAACGATTCATAAAGGCAGTGCATGCACGTTACGGGACAGAGATTCCACGAGGATTACGCGAGGAGTTCCGCAAGGGAAGTCTTCCGCTCATGAAGTACACCAACATCCTCACCTTCAATTCACGTGCCATAATGCTATGCTTTGCCATGCTTACAGGCGAGCTATGGATGTATCTTATATTCGAGCTTGTTGTACTGATGGCACTCTTCCTCTACATGCAGTACAGGCATGAATCATTATGCAGACGTCTTACAAAGAAAATCGAGGAAGGTCATGAGTTCAATTAAAGGAATAATCTTCGATTACGGAGGCACAATCGACACCAACGGCATCCATTGGGGTGAATTGATTTGGCAGGAATACTGCGCGGCAGGAATAGTCATTGACAAAGATATATACCGCGAAGCATATGTACATGGCGAGCGCTCGCTTGCAAAAGCACCCATCATTGAACCGACGGACACCTTCCGCATCTTGCTTGAAAAGAAGATGTCGATCCAGTTCGATTTCCTAAGGGAGAGGCTACCCGACTACGGGCTAAGCAGGGATAAAGAGCTTGAAGTTGCCGAAAGATGTTACAGCAGGGTCATTGAAACGATGAAAGTGACGCGCTCCATTGTCGGGATGCTGCACAAGGAGTTCCCAATGGTGCTTGTAACAAATTTCTACGGCAATATGCCTGTAGTGCTTGAAGAGTTCGGCTTGAACGGCTATTTCAAACATATAGTAGAATCTTCGGTCGTCGGACTCCGCAAACCCGACCCGGCACTGTTCGCCATTGGAGTGGAAGCACTCGGAATGCGCCCCGAAGAGATTATTGTAATAGGTGACTCTTACCGCAAGGACATCTACCCCTCGACACAACTCGGATGCCATACCGTCTGGCTCAAGAACATCTGCTGGGCCGAAGAACCAGTTGAGACCGGTCACCTGCCTGAAGCAGTCATCAACACTCTTGAAATCCTGCCGGAAACCATAAAGGAACATTTCTAAACCAAAAAAGAGGATAATTGTTTTATAGGGGTAACAACCATAAAAAAATTACCTTTATGAAACAGAGACTATTCATTGCACTGCTATTGGCTGTCGCATACAGTTCCGCCAACAGTCAGGTCAGCCCCAACGGCACAGCAACGGCTCACAGCGACAGCTGCTGGTACTTCACCTTCGATTATGATACACCCGATGTCAAACGCAACGAAGGGATTCTCATTGTGACCCACATCTGCACCCCTGATACATGCATCAGTTCAGCCAAACGTCATGTACAAGGCAAAAGATATGCAAAGAAGTATACGCGCAAATACGGGCACATACCGGAACTGATAGAAGAAGATACATATTGTTGTACACTTTCAATGCCGGAAACGGCAGTCGCCGACACAGTCTGGGGAGTAACCTACAGCGAACACATCGATAAGGACGGAGTCATCTTTGAATGCGATACAGTCGCCATTTACCTGCCGCAGGCACCTCCGATGAGCAACCACAGGGTGAAACCCACACGCAGCATCGCCGACCATCTTGCAAAAGATCACCCTTATGTAAAGAGCATCAGCAGTTATGTCCCGATAACAGAGGAGAACATCAACAGTTTCAGCCACATCCCTGCCGTTGTACGTTACACCACAAACAGCAACAAAATTGACCCCGAATACCTTAACAATGCCGAGAATGCCGAAGAGCTGATGAACATAATCAACAGTGTACTTGCCGATAGCACCACCACGCTGCAATCCGTTCAGTTGATAGGTTATACCTCACCCGAAGAGGCTGAGAGTGGAGGGTTAGGTCATTCACGTGCAGTAGCACTGCGCAACCATATACTCAGTCATCATCATGTAGGCGACTCCCTGTTTGAAATCTATGACGGCGGCAAAAACTGGAACCGTATTTATGACGACATTACAGAGCTTGACATTGAGGACGGAGACAGTATAATACATCTGCTCAGGAGCACCCCATCGGGACGCAAGCGCACAGCCCTGCTCAAGAGCATCGACAACGGCAGGCTCTACAGCGAACTGGAAGAGAATGCCTTCATGCACCACCGTGGAGCATGCTGCGGTGGCATATATTATCAGAACAGCCAAGACAGCATTGCCGTGTCTCTCAACAAGATTGTCGACGAGCTGATAAACAACCCGAATCCCGACTACGCAGCATTGCTTGCAAGGCTTAAGGAGTATAAGGACGACCCACGCGTGCTGAACCTGCAAGGAGTCATCGAATACAGGCGTCACCACCGCCATGCCGCAGAACAGGCATTCGCCAAGGCTGCAGCCATGGGCGACGAACAGGCAGCAGTGAACCTGCAGATTGTGGAAAACAACAAGAGTATGGAGTAAAACCCGTGTTTTTAGCAACAAACCATGAGAGGAGCATTCATGTAAATTTAGTATCTTTGCATTGTTTTACAGTGCAAAGATTTTTATATTATGGAACAATATATTACCCCACTGATAAATCTCCTTAACGAGATGACTCCTTACCTGTTGTTCGGATTCCTTATAGCAGGTATACTTCACGAATTCGTGCCACGAAGGATATATGCCAACAACCTCTCGGCCAACAATTTCCGTTCGGTTCTCTTGGCTGCATTGTTCGGCATACCTTTGCCGCTCTGTTCCTGTGGCGTAATCCCCACTGCGGCCTCACTCCGACGGGAAGGAGCATCAAAGGGAGCGACAGTTTCGTTCCTTATCTCAACTCCACAGACAGGAGTCGACTCGATTCTTGCAACAGCATCGTTGCTCGGTATTCCATTTGCAATCATTCGCCCGCTGGTAGCTTTAGTGACCGCCATTACAGGCGGATGCATCGTCAACCGGTGGTGCAACGACACCGACAAACAGGAGGTGACAGAGAGCAGAACTCAACAAAAGAAGAGTTTTTGGGGGAAATGTATCGGCACACTCCATTACGGTTTCATCGAGATGCTTCAGGACATTGGCAAATGGATTGTCATAGGCCTTGTCATTGCAGCAATAATCACAATTGCTGTACCCGACAACTTCTTTGCACAGTTCAACGACTACCCGATTCTGAACATGTTCATAATACTCTTGCTCTCTACTCCCATGTACCTTTGCGCAACAGGTTCAATCCCCATTGCGGCAGCCCTAATGCTCAAGGGGCTCTCTCCCGGAGCTGCACTTGTGCTTCTCATGGCAGGTCCTGCCACTAACATGGCAGCAATCCTGGTGATTAACAAGATTATGGGACGCAAGACACTCATTGTATACCTGGCCACCATAATAGCAGGAGCAATAGGATTCGGTCTTGTTGTAGACTATCTCCTGCCTGCCGAATGGTTCATAGGCAACCTGCACGCTCATGGTGCAGCATGCTGCCACAGTGGCGGAACACCATGGTGGCAGATAGCATCGAGCATCATTTTTGTGATACTGCTTGTTGTAGCCATGGCACTGCGATATATAAAGAAAGATGAGTGCAACTGCGGCGGTCATTGCAACGACGGATGCAGCTCTACAGAAAAGAGATACCGCATAGAGGGAATGATATGCAACCACTGCAAGGCGAATGTCGAGAAAAGCCTTTCTAATGTTGAAGGAGTCACCGAAGTCCGTGTTGACCTGACAGAAGGCGCAGCTTATGTCAAAGGTGAGAAGATAGACCACGGTAAAATAGTAGAAGCGATAGAATCCATCGGATATAAATATATCGATGAATAAGAGAAACAGGGTGCCCCGAGGCACCCTGTTTCTCTCATTCAATGCTTCCTTAAAAAGCTTACACCCTCAACGCTGACCGCGTTTCGCTTTTTCAAATCTTCCTGATTACCTTGCATGGCACTCCCACAGCAACACTGTCTGCAGGGATATCCCTGTTCACAAGACTTCCGGCACCGATTGTCACATTATCTCCGATTGTTACACCGGGCAGTACCGTAACACCTGCACCTATCCACACATTGTTGCCTACCGTAATGGGACGGGCATACTCAAGCCCTTTGTTGCGCTGCTCTACATCAAGCGGATGCCCGGCTGTAGTGAAGCAACAGTTGGGAGCAATGAAAACATTGTCGCCGAAGGTCACAGGTGCAGCATCGAGTATAACCATATTGTGGTTTGCATAGAAGTTCTCTCCCAAGGTGATATTGTAGCCATAGTCGCACCAGAATGAAGGCTCTATGACAAAATTTCCATGGGCAGAACCTATTATGCTCCTCAAAAATTCCATGCGCCTCGCACTCTCGCCATAAGGAAGAGTATTGAACTCCTGACAAAGAACCTTGCATCTTGAGCGCTGTTCCTGAAGCACCGGGTCATAGTTCGCATCGTAGAGTTCTCCCGATGCCATCATTTTTCTCAGACTCTCAAGATCAGTTGACATAGACACAGTCGAAATACTCTTCAAACAGTTTCCTTGCCTCCTCAAGCTGCTCCGGAGTATTCTCCTTCACGCCTTTGAGTTTATACTCCATGCCCAGAGGCTCATACTTGTGCGCACCCAGAGTGTGGTATGGCAGAACCTCGACACGTTTAATCATGTCGTAATCCTTGAAATGTTCTCCAAGTGCACGTATATCCTCCTCGAATGCACTGTAGCCCTGAACAAGCACATAGCGTATCCAGAAAGGATGTCCTTGATCCTGCAACCACTTCGCTGTTGCAAGAGTCTGCTTGTTCTGGCGCTCAGTAAGTATTGTGTGGCGCTCCGGATTGAACTGCTTGATATCAAGCATCACAAGGTCTACGAGCGACAGCAGCTCCTCGACATCGCTGTTCCATATACTGCCGTTCGTGTCAAGGCACACATGGATGCCCTGTTCCTTTAGACGCTTCACCAACGGAACAAGCGCCTTTGCCTGGAATGTAGGCTCACCTCCGCTGAAGGTAACGCCGCCACGCTTGCCGAAGAAAGGCTTCTCGTTCATAGCCATGCGCACGATATCCTCGATGTCAGTCTCCTTGCTCTCGCCCTTGGCATCGATTGTATCAGGGTTCGCACAATAGAGGCAACGGAAGTTACACCCTTGCAGGAAAACCACAAGACGGAGTCCGGGACCGTCGAAGGTACCCAATGATTCGTATGAATGTACTCTGATAGTCATATTGAAAAAGTGTAACGTTGAATGTTTAATGTGTAATGTGTAACGTTTAATGTTGTTTACAACATAGGTACTGTAGGGCGGGGTCGGCCCGCCTTGCGGGTGTTGAATGTTTAACGGTTAATGTTTAACGTTTAACGATTGACCTTGCGCTTTTGGGCCTTTAGAGACCTTATATTCACGCAATCTTAATGCTTTATGGGTTAAAAATAGGCCGACCTTGTGAGCCAGCCTATTTTTATTGAACATTATCTATTATTACATGCGCTCGTGGAAAGAACGTGAGATAACCTCCAACTGATGCTCGCGGCTCAGCTTGATGAAGTTAACTGCGTAACCCGATACACGGATTGTCAACTGTGGATACTTCTCAGGGTGCTCCATTGCATCCATAAGCATCTCACGGTTCAATACGTTCACGTTCAGGTGGTGAGCACCCTTTGTGAAGTAACCGTCCATCAAAGTAACGAGGTTCTCAATACGTGTCTCATTGTCAACACCGAGTGACTTTGGAATGATTGAGAATGTGTTGCTGATACCGTCCTGTGAATCACGATAGCGGAGCTTAGCCACAGAGCTGAGTGATGCAACAGCACCGTTCTTGTCGCGTCCGTGCATTGGGTTTGCACCCGGAGCGAAAGCAACACCCTTGGCACGACCGTCAGGTGTAGCACCGGTCTTCTTACCGTACATCACGTTAGATGTAATTGTAAGGAGTGACAATGTAGGCTTAGCGTTCTTGTAAACAGGGTGCTTCTTGAGCTCCTCACTGAAGAAGTAAACCAAGTCAACGCCAAGGTGGTCGACACGGTCATCATCGTTACCGAAGCATGGGAAGTCATTCTCGATATCGAAAGACTCTGTAAGGCCAAGCTCATTGCGCTTAACTGTTACCTTACCGTACTTGATAGCCGAGAGAGAGTCGATTGCGATTGAGAGACCTGCAACACCATAAGCAAGGTTGATTGAAGGATCTGTATCGATGAAAGCCATCTGAGCCTTCTCATAGTAGTACTTGTCGTGCATATAGTGAATGATGTTCATTGAGTCGTTGTAAACACGTGCAATCTCAATGAGCACCTTCTTATAGTTTGCAAGAACCTCTTCATAGTCAAGAACATCACCTGACAGAACAGGAATATCCTTAACCACTACAGTACCTGTATTCTCGCAACGTCCGCCGTTGATAGCAAGCAACAGAGCCTTTGCAAAATTACAGCGTGCACCGAAGAACTGGATCTGACGGCCAACAGCCTGGTAAGATACACAACATGCAATACCATAGTCATCGCACTCGCGAACCTCACGCATCAATGTATCGTTCTCGTACTGGATTGAAGATGTATCGATAGAAACCTTTGCGCAATACTCCTTGAAGCCCTCAGGAAGTTCCGGACTCCACAGAACAGTCATATTAGGCTCTGGTGAGGGACCGAGGTTGTAAAGAGTCTGCAAGAAGCGGAAAGATGTCTTTGTAACCTTTGTACGACCATCGTTGAAGCGACCGCCGATTGCCTCTGTCACCCATGTCGGGTCACCTGCAAAGAGGTCGTTGTATGACTGCATACGCAAGTGGCGAACCATGCGGAGCTTGATTACGAACTGGTCGATGAGCTCCTGTGCAAATGTCTCGTCGATGTTGCCACGATCGAGGTCGTACTGGATATAAATGTCAAGGAATGAAGAAACGTTACCGAGTGACATCGCAGCACCGTCCTGCTCTTTAACGGCAGCAAGATATGCCATATATGTCCACTGCACAGCCTCCTGAGCGCTTGTAGCAGGACGAGAGAGGTCAAGACCGTAATACTCACCCATAACCTTGATCTCGTTGAGAGCCTTGATCTGCTCAGCAACCTCCTCGCGGAGACGGATTGTGTGCTCGGTCATCGGGCTGAGGAGACCCTTGAGGTCAGCCTTCTTAGCCTCGATAAGACGGTCAACACCATAGAGTGCAAGACGACGGTAGTCACCGATTATACGGCCACGCGCATAGTTATCGGGCAGACCGGTCAAGAAACCGAGTGAACGGTACATACGGATCTCCTCTGTGTAAGCATCGAACACACCGTCATTGTGAGTCTTGCGGTAGTGATAGAAGATATCCTTTACCTTATCATCAACCTCGATACCATTCTCGCGGCAAGCCTTCTCTACGACCTTGATACCGCCGAAAGGCTTGATGGCACGTCTCAGGAGTTCATCGGTCTGAAGACCTACGATAAGTTCGTTCTCCTTGTCTATGTAACCTGCCTTGTGCGATGTGATAGTAGATACCGTCACATTGTCAAGAGAGCGCACACCATTGTTGGCACGCTCCTCTTCAAGAGCCTTGAGGCATACGTTCCAAACAGCTTTTGTTCTCTCGGTAGGACCTACAAGGAAAGAGGCATCGCCCTCATAAGGAGTGATGTTCTCGTGTACAAAGTTACCGACATTGATCTCTTTGCTCCAAAGGCCATCCTTAAAATCAAGTTTCTTTTCCATAGTTATTTTACTTGTTTATTAAAAATGTTCTTTTCACTTGACGGAATTGTGCAAAAAAGCATTCCGTTGGAACTCCCGTTCCATTTTCAAGCGCAAAGTTAATAAAAAAACAAGTACAAACATTATTATTTGCACTATATTTTTATTAATTCGTTACATTTTTAAAATCATTTCACATTTCACTTGAATAAAGCGACCATTCCGCTTGCCAGCATCACTGTATACACCACCTTTTTGAAGCCGTCACGGCTCAACGCATTAAAACATAAAGCACCGATATATACACCCAAAAGTATGCCGGCAACTCCCACACCCCATAACAAAGGAGTATCAGAAGTATAATATCCGCCACCGGAGCGGAAGAACAGATATATCATATTGAACACGAGCCAAAAAGCCTGCATTGTCGCCATATACTCTTTCTTATCCTCAATCTCACTGACTCCGTAAAGGACAACAGGAGGTCCCGGCATGCCGAACATCGACCCCATGACACCGCTTACCGATCCTACCGCACCACGCGACCACCGACTACGGAAAGAAAGATGCATTCTGCTTTCAAAAAAGAGAAAGTAGAGCGCAACGGTCACCAACAGGACACCAAGCAAACGTCGCATGAACATACTGTCGAGCGAACGCATATAGATGATTGCAACATATGATACCACCGCATTTGAAAGCACCACCAGAAGCATCTTGTCCCAACGCACGTGGCGGATATTACGTATCACGATAAAAAGCGCTGTCGTTCCCGAAAGCAGACCCGACAATGCGACAGCCTCATTATACGATGGCATAATATATGGAAGGAACATCATGATGAATATCCCGAATCCGAAACCCGAGACACGCTGCACAAAAGCCGCGCATGCCGACAGCGAAAAAAGAAGCAGAAGAAGCCCGGTCATAGTATTACGGATTTACGGTTTGAACAGTTGAGGATAGTCCGTGATGACACCATTGATACCGCCGGGAGCAGCACTCTCTCCCTCTTTCAACGTCCAAACCTTTACCTTTTTGCACGCACCTTGTATCTTCTTCACAAGACCTTTTCGCGCAAACTCCTTTTTCACATTGAACGATGCGATATAAGAATATTTTTTAAAAGAAAAGCGGCTGAAACCTTTATCATAAATATAAGGCAAGAAGGGGAGTTTGAAGACGAAAAGTTTTTCCAAGGGGAAAGAGACGCCTATTTCGGCAAGACGTTCAAGAACATCATCACTGAATGCCTGCACTGCCACCCAATCCTCGGCATTGCGACGTGCTACCACATCTGCCACTGCCTGCTCTATTCCACGGCAATCGTCCTCCTTAATCTCTATCAGCACTTTGCAACGGCCGGCTACGCATGCCAGCACCTCGTCAAGAGTCGGTATATTTTCATCGGATATCTCTTTTGCAAGAGTCAACAGACGCAAGGATTTCAACTCATCCAAAGAGAGCCTTTTCACCAGTCCGTGTCCATTACTTGTCCTGTCAACCCTCTTGTCATGCATCACTATCACATAACCATCGGCCGACATCCTTACATCCACCTCCACTGCATCTACACCAAGATCAATGGATTTCTCAATCGCAGCAATACTGTTTTCCGGGGCCAAAGAGGATCCGCCCCTATGCGCGATAATCTCGCATTCCTGCCCAACACGGACAGATGAAGAGCATGCGGCAAGCACAAAAACCAATGCCGCAATCAATGAGAGACGGAAACCTTTACAAGAATCAAGCATAGCTTGCCGTTATGAGGTCAAAGAATTAACACCTTCTATTTCTCCTTATTCCCGAACACAGAGAAATGCACATACCTCTTCGGATTCTGCTTCAAATCTTCGAGCAAAGCCTTTGCCGCATCGCACGTCTCGTTCAGTTTTATATAAAGAGTATCATCCTTGAGCAGCTTGCCTGCCGTGCCCTCGCCGTTATTCAACGAAGCCGTTACCTCCTCAATATTCTTGAGTGAAGCCTCAAGAGAAGCCACAAGCTCCTTATACTCAATCTCATTCAGTTTCGACGAGAGTTCCAGCATCTCATCCTCCAGAGCCACCAGTTTACCTGCAGCCTTCTTCACGTCACCCTTTATAAGCTTATCGAGTTCCGCAACCGTTCCGTTCAGTTGTGCTGTCAACAGTTCTACATTCGTAAGCGAATTCTTTATTGCAGGGTCGGTAAGCAGGTTATTCAGAGAGACGAGCACCGAATCGACTTTGGGAATGACATCGGCAACGGTCGGTAACATCTTCGACGCCTCTGCCATCGCGCCACCGTTAAGGAAACCCGATATTGTATCACCCGGTGAAAGGAAAGCGTTATGCTTGCCTGTTACAATATTGATAGTGCTGCTTCCAAGAAGAGCCGTATTAACCTCGGCATGACTGTCCTTAGGGATTTTCAAACGCCTATCAACGCTCATGGCAACAATAACCCCGTTACCATTTTCAAAATCGTAGACAATATCCCTTACATTGCCCACCTTGTATCCGTTGACATATACAGGACTTGTCTGCACTATACCCTCAATATTATCAAACTTTGCATAAAACACATTCTCTTCATCCATGAGGCTCACACCCTTGAAGAAGTTTATCAGGACATAGAGAATCAGCAATGCCAGGATTCCCAAGAAGCCGACCCACAATTCACGCGTCAATTTTCCTTTTGCCATATCCCAAACAGATTCCTATTATTTCTTTTTCTTATTCTTTTTATAAATCTCGACAGCCTTGCTCGTCTCAACCCTTTTGCCGTCGATGAAAGCAATCACGAATGCATCCTTGAACTTGGCCGACACCTCTTTCTTCATCTTCACAGCCTTGTCATAATCCTCGGTCGACCCATATGTGTACTTATACCATTTTCCCTCCTTGAAACTATCGGTCTTGAGCCCCTTGAAACGTTTGTCATTGCTCTTGAGTTTCGTGTCCGCCGCAAAAAGTTGCACCTTGAACAGCGGCACACCGCTCTTGACGTTTTCCTCGTCCACCTCTACAGAATCATCGACAGATGCACCCCCTGCATTATCGTCATTATTTTTTCCGTAAAGCTCATAATATTTCGAAAAGCCCTCGAATATACCCTCCACGATCTTCTTCTGACCGGCAGCCGAAGTCAGAAACTGCCTGTCACCTGCATTACTCAAGAAAGGCATCTCGATAAGGATTCTCGGCATTGCACTGTTTCTCAGCACATAAAGGTCGCCCGACTTGACTCCTCTATCAGTTCTCTTGGTACTCTTCACCAATGCCTTCTGCACCAATTGCGCAATCTCCGCACTCAGAGTCACATCCTGGTCGAACATCAACTGTTTCAGGATAAAATCCTCATCGCTATCAAATTTCTTATATTTCGCACCCTTATCCTTCTCAAGTTCCACAACCTGGTTCTCGTACATCGCAAGACGTTTCTCATCCTCGGTACTCGGGATACCCCACATGAAGGTCTCCACACCATCAGCACTCCTTTTCTTTGCAGAATTCACATGAATCGAGATGAAAAGGTCGGCTTTCTCCTTGTTTGCCTTGTTCGAACGCCCCTCCAGGGTTACGAAAACATCCGTCGACCGCGTAAAGACCACCTTGACCTCAGGATACTTCTTTTTAATCTTTTCGGCCAGCATCTTTGTCACGGTCAGGTTTATATCCTTCTCCTTCACTTTACCATGTACCGCACCCGGGTCATTGCCTCCGTGCCCTGCGTCAAGAACAACGGTAAACTGTTTCTTTTTCTGCGCATAAAGAGACCCGGCCGGCAGCATAAGCAACACCAGCAGAAACAGTGCAACACGCAAAAAAGATGCAGTACGGATCATAAGCATTATAAATTACTTGACAAAAATAGTTCAATTTATTATATTAATCAAGAAAAAAGCACCGCTTTGCCCCATTTTAAGGTATAATGGTATTGCACAACCTGCATTTTTTTGTATTTTCGCACGGTTAAAGAACAGAGTGCACAAAATGAAATATCTTGAATACAACATAAAATACGATGCACCCGAGAACGGGGTACTCTATCTGCGATACAAACTCGAAGACAACGGTGACATTACCGAAGGAGTGCTGTCACTACACGAAATACGCAAAGGGTGGTGGCACGGTACAATGGAGGTTAGTGAGGATTACGACCATATACTCTACGGTTACGAACTCATCTGCAACGGCAAGAGCACCTGCAACGAGTGGGCAGTGACACCGCACAGGCTCCGTTTCAACTGCGTGAACCGCAACTACATCGTTTATGACATGTGGCTCGACTCGCCCATAGGATATTACGGACAGACAAATCTTTTCCGTTTCTTCGACAAGCGCGGTCTCGACCTCGACCAGCCCAGCATCAACTGGTACAACCGCAGTGTCACCTTCTCGCTCTACGTGACAGGGCTCCGCAAAGGAGAGAAGCTCCACCTTACAGGTGATGCCGAGGTTCTCGGCAACTGGAATCCCCAAAAGGCACTGCGCATGCAACAGCGCGTTCCCAACCGTTGGAGTGTAACCTTTGATGTCGAGAGCATACTCCGCGGCGGTCTCTACTACAAGTTCATCGCAATAGACGAAGAGGGCAACGTCCGTTGGGAAGAGGGCGACAACCGCCACATACTCCTCCCCGATTTCGAGGCAGCCACAAACTACTTCTACCAGCTCGACGAGCTCCATTTCGATGCGCCACAGCTGCGCATTGCCGGAACAGTCATCCCACTCTTTTCACTCCGTTCCCAGCACGGTTGGGGCATCGGCGACTTCGGCGACATCAAGCTAATGGCCGACTGGTTGGCAGCCACAGGCCAGAATGTTCTCCAATTGCTCCCCGTCAACGACACCACCGTGTGCGGCGGCAACGAGGATTCATACCCCTATAACTGCGTATCGGTCTTCGCGCTCAATCCGATATATGCCGACATTTCCCTGCTTCCGTCCCTTAACAGCGAGAAGCGGAATGCCTACTACAGCAAGGAGCGCGAAAAGCTCAATGCCATGGAGAGCGTCAAATATGCCATGGTCTACCGCCTCAAGTTAAACTACCTGCGCGAACTGTTCGACGAAGCCGGGTCAGAAGTCACCTCAAGCGACGGTTACAAGGAGTTCTGCAAGGAACAGGCCGGGTGGCTCGATCCATATACCCTTTTCCGTTTCCTCTCGACACGTCTCCACAGCAACATCTGGGACTGGAAAGATTATCCATACTACAACAACACGACAAAGGAACGCGTTTTCGCCGAATATTCCGAAGCGGCACGCGAGACAGAGTTCTACAAATACGTACAGTACCTGCTCTTTACACAGTTGAGCGAGGCCCACATATATGCCAACAGCAAGGGCGTTGCCCTCAAGGGCGACATCCCAATCGGTGTAGCCCCCAACGGAGTCGACGTATGGTGCGACCACGATCAGTTCAACCTGCAGGTATCGGCAGGAGCGCCCCCCGACATGTTCTCCGCCGACGGCCAGAACTGGGGTTTCCCCACATACAACTGGCAAGCAATGGCAGCCGACGGCTATGCATGGTGGCGCCGGCGTCTAAGGTACATGTCAAAGTTCTTCGATGCCTACCGCATCGACCACATACTCGGTTTCTTCCGTATTTGGGAGATTCCACGCACAGCCAAGAGCGGTCTTTCGGGCAGTTTCTCACCCAACATTCCACTCACAAAGGAGGAGATTGAAGCAACCGGCTTCGGGTTCGACGAGACACTGCACACAAGACCATATATCGATGACGAGGTTCTCAAGAGACTCTTCCCACGCAAGGCACGCATCATTGCCGAGGCATTCCTCGACAAGCACCCCGACGGGACATACACCTTCAAGCCAGAGATGGAGAATGCCAACACCTTGGCATACTACATATATGAACGCACCGAAAAGCTCTCTGCACCGCTCAAGGCAGCCCTCATGCGCCTTTACGGCAACGTACTTTTCCTGCGCGACCTGAACGAACCCGACAAGTTCGTGCCCCGTATACTCGGCAGCGAGACCGAAGCCTACGAACAGCTCGATTTCGGTGACCGCATAGCATATGACCACCTCTACGAGGAGTATTTCTACAACCGCCACACCATGTTCTGGTATCACGAAGGCATGCGCAAGCTTGCCCCGTTGCTCGAGTCAACAAGCATGACCGCCTGCGGCGAAGACCTTGGAATGATTCCGGCATGCGTCCCATGGGTCATGAAGAACCTGCAGGTTGCATCACTTGAGATACAGCGCATGCCCAAACTCTACGGCGAGACATTCGCACGTCCCGAGGCATACCCCTACCTCTCGGTTGCAACACCGTCGACACACGACATGAGCACCCTGCGCGGTTGGTGGAAGGAGGACGAAGAACTGTCGCAGCAATTCTACAACAACGTCCTTCACTACGACGGCAAAGCCCCCGAGGAGATGGACGGACGCATAGCCCGTGACATATTGCTGCAACACCTGCACTCACCTTCGGCATTTGCCTTGATAGCATGGCAGGACTGGATGGCTATGGACGAGCGTCTGCGCCGTGCCAACCCCGATGACGAGCGCATAAACGTACCGTCGAACCGCGACCACCAATGGTGCTACCGCATGCACATCCCGTTGGAGCAGCTGCTGAAAGAGCGCGCATTCAACGATACGCTCCGCACCATGATAGCCGATGCCGGACGACTGGCGTAAGAAAAGTTGAAAGTTGAAAAAGCAAAGATCAAAGATACACTTTTCACTTTGCACTTTCATCTTTCAACTATAATCGTTCTTAGTAGTCCTTTTAGCCCTTCTTAAAATCAAAAACCAAAAATATGATAAACACTTTCCGTTCCTCAGTTCTCTCCGGCGTGGCTGTAGCCATTGCCGGTTGGGGTTTTCTGGCATACCCCAACATCATTGGAGCAGTAATCTTCTCGTTCGGACTGCTTACCGTCGTGAACTACAAGCTCAAACTCTACACCGGAACTGCCGGATTCGTGCCATTGCGTTACGAGGACGGGCGTTCACGATGGCTCAAGGCCATTGGCGAACTCCTCTTCATCCTTGCCGGAAACATCACCGGTTGCCTGTTGGTTTCACTCCTTACACGCATGTCGCCGCTCGACCTCGGCGATGCGGCACAGAACATCCTTGCATCACGCCTTGCCATAGGGCCTCTCAAAGCAGGACTATTGGCAATAGGTTGCGGATTCATAATGACGACCGTCGTTACATTCGCCCGTGAAGGTAAACCGTTGGCACTGCTCTTCGGTGTGCCGCTCTTCATCAACTGCGGATTCCCCCACTGCCTTGCCGATGCATTTTACTACATGACAGTCCCAACATCATACACAGGCGAGCACCTTTCCGAGATTGCCATCCTCTACCCCTGCCTGGTAGCCGGCAATTTCATTGGCTGCAACCTCTACCGTTTCATTACACCAAAAAATCCCTAAGATGCTATGAACTACTCCACTGCCCTTAGTAGCCCTTAGAGCCCTTTTTATACCGCGGAAAAAGGGCAGGCACAAGACCTGCCCCTACAGTGCACAAACACCGCGAGGCTGTCATTTTGAGCAAAGCGAAAAATCTAAAACTTTCAACTTTCCACTTTCATCTTTCCACTTTAATAGCCCTTAAAGGTTACACCTTCAACTTTCCACTTATCAACATTACCGATTATGAAAATAAAAACTTTACTACTATCAGTTATTGCTTTTGCAATGATCATCAACATCAACGCACAAAGCACTATTACTCCCGAAAATGCCCAGGGACGCTACGCGGAATTCAAAAGGTACTTTACCGATGGCAGCTGCAGCGAGCTTGCACTGCCCTATTCTGCAATGACCGATGAGCAACTGCTCGAAGTTCTTGGAGATACGCCAAAGGAACTTGTCGAGATAGCCCTAAAGGTAAAAAACAACAGTTGGGCAAAACGTGAAAAAGAATTCCGCGTTGCAGATTACAAGCCACACAACAACGTATACAGTTGGGGAAACTCCCTGAAGACATACCAATATTCAGCGCTGCAACACCCTACCGGCATAAGCGCCCGGAAGGGAGATACATTATTAATATTCATAGACAACGTAAAACCAGGAACATTCCTGAAACTGAATGAAGTAGCAAAAAACGATCCATTTGCCGACTGGGGTGTAATGAATTCCGAGAAGACACTTGTCAAGGGTCTGAACATGGTTACCGTTGCACAGGATAATGCTATACTTTTCATAAGCTACGCTGTAACAACGGATACCACGGATGACAGTCCCAGACTTGCCGACTACCCAACAGCAAGGATACACATTGAAGGCGGTAATGTAAACGGTTACTTCGACAAGAGCAGACACACCGATGAAGACTGGCGCGATATGCTTGCCAACCACTTCAAGCACTACAGTGTGCAGGTTAAAGGCGACAGAGTACTCTTTCACATGGAACTTGAAAACATAAGGAAAGTATGCCCCAACACAATCACCGATGCCATTGGTTGGTGGGACCAGTGCCTTACATGGCAACATGAGCTTATGGGTGTCAACAACTATTACGACCGTTTCAACAGCCTGCTCATGGCACGCGACGGATACGAAGACATGTACATGTATGCCACAAGTAACTACACCTACTATGAGCACAGCACAATAAAGGACATTCTGCCATGGGCCACAGTATATGCAAACCCCGGACAGATGTGGGGACCGGCTCATGAAATCGGTCACATAAACCAAGGAGCAATCAACATTGTATCGTGTACCGAAGCGAGCAACAACTTATTCTCCAATGCCCACCTGTTCCGTGTAGGAAAGACCACCACACGCGGTACAGGCGTAAAAGGATGCAAGGAGGATTTTGAGAACAAGGTAGCCTTTCCTTTGAGAGGCGATGTGATTGGCAAGTCGCGCATGTACTACCAGCTGTATCTTTATTTCCATGCAGCAAAAAAAGATACAACATTCTATCCAAGGCTATTTGAAGTCCTGCGTAGGAATCCACTCGAGAAAGGAGCACAGACAAGCGCTGTCAATGACCAGCTCAAGTTCGCAGAGAAGTGTTGCGAGATTGCGCAGATGGACCTCAGCGAGTTCTTCGATGCATGGGGATTCTTCGAGCCCATGAACAAAGCCGAAGTGGGTGATTACGGTACATATTTTGTATCACTAACAGAGGAGGAGGCCGAGGCAAGCCGCACACGCATGCAGCAATATGAAAAGAAAGGCGGGCATCTAATGTTCATAGAGGACCGCATAAAGCCCTCTAAGAGGACAGACGGCGTAGACGGTTACCGCCTGGACTTCAGTGAAGAGTACGCTATCGGTACAATGGGAAGCACCGGCCAGTGGGAGGATTATATCGACGAGAGCATAAAGGCTCAGGGATACTATTATAAAACAGGTACAAACTATGTAACCATTGTAGCCGAGGAGAATGCAAAGGGCGCAGTCGGCTTCAAGCTCTACAATGTCGACAACGGCGAGCTTCTCTCTTTCAACAACGACCATTCATTGAAGATACCGGTTAGCGCACAAGGAGCAAACCTGAGAGTCGTTGCGGCACAGGCCGACGGTACAGACGTCGAACTGCAGAATGTTGCAGAGAGCGACAACGAGGAGATGCAGATTGAAGCACTGAATGCAGTACTTGCCACAGCAAAGTCTATCATGGGCAAACAGACAACGACAGGACGCGAGATTGGATACTATTATACCGATGCGCTTGCCACACTCACTGAGATCTACAACAGCGCCAAGGCGGCTGCCGACAACCAGGATACAAGCGTGCACTCATACAAGGAGTGGGCAGCTCTGTTGCAGGCCGAAATTAAAAAGATTTCGAACGACCTCAATGCACGCGCATACCTCAAGAACCTTGATGCTTACCGCATTATCAATGCCAATGAAAAGGCATACCAACTCTGCTACGACAAGTACGGGCTCAAGGCAAACAAGCAGACCCAGACAGCAATCTCTTCGGACGACAAGAAATGGATGTTCGAGAGCACCGGAGAACTGCACCACTACTATATAAAGAACAAGAACGGGCTCTACATAAACGCTTATGAAGTTGGCGTAGGTACCTCATGCAGCGGAACAGAGCAGAGCACAGCCAAAGTATTCAAGGCAAACTACACAAACGACGGCAAGATATACTTCAGTTCAAAGGAAGACGGCACATACCTCACGCTCAACAGCGAATACAACGTTGTTTGCACCACCGAACTTATCGACAACTCAATGTGGACCATAGTACGTGTAGAAGCGAACAATACAGGCATTGAGGAGGTGAAAGGTGAAAACGGAACCGAAGGTCGACGCCCAGAGGGGCTAAAGTCAAATGTGAAAACTGTTTATGACCTGCAAGGTAGAAGAATCCAAGAGATTACCAAGCCCGGCATATACATTGTAAACGGTAAAAAAGTGCTGGTTAAGTGAGAGCAATGATTGATAAGCTTGCTTAATCAAGCATTGCCGAACGCAAAGCTGTTGCGCGAAGCGAAGGTGCTGGTTAAGTGATTTTATAGAAAGCAGTCATTATAATTATAAGTTTTGACAATGCGCGAGTGTATTCTCCCGGAATACACTCGCGCAGCATTAGTGGCCCTTAGAGCCCTTACAAACACCGCGCACTGGGGATTGCTCCCCTGTACCCCTCAGTCACTTCGTGACTGCTCCCCTAAAACAGGGGAGCAGTTGCAAGAATACACTCGCGCGAACATAAAACACCACCGCAACAAACAGCGCCTGTAGGGGCATCCCTTGTGGGTGCCCAAAACAAACACCGCGCTCTGGGAACTGCTCCCCTGTTTTAGGGGAGCTCCGCGCAGCGGTGAGGGGTACAAGAAGTTAGGGCTTATAGCCCTTATAAATACCGCAACAGTAGGGGCATCCCTTGTGGGTGCCCAAAACAAAACACCGCGCGAACAAAGGGCTGGCACAAGACCTGCCCCTACAGTGCACAAACACAGCGAGGCTGTCATTCTGAGCAAAGCGAAAAATCTCAAACTTTCCACTTTGCACTTTCCTCTTTCCACTTTTAACCCCTCAGTCACTTCGTGACAGCTCCCCTAAAACAGGGGCGCAGTTTGAATACTCTCGCGCGCACATAAAACACCACCGCAACAAACCGCACTTGTAGGGGCGCCCCTTGTGGGTGCCCAAAACAAGACACCGCGCAAACAAAGGGCTGGCACAAAAAAATGGCGGTCTTGCGACCGCCATTCTCATTTATAAGATTTAGTCAATTACTTAACCAATACTTTCGCTTCGCGCAACTGCTTTGCGCTCGGCAATGCTTGATTAAGCAAGCTTATCAATCATTGCTCTCACTTAACCAGCACTTTTTTAGTCTCAACAGCGCCGTTAGCATAAACTGTTACAACGATGTTGATACCCTGTGTTGGAGCCGGGATAGCAGCACCTGCAGGTGTGAAGTAAGCTACAGAAACAACATCGTCACCTACTACAACAAGGTCAGAGATTGATGTCTCATAGTCAACCTTTCTCAAGTACCACTGTGAAGCGCCTGCACCACCGTCCCAGTAAACGATGTTACCGTTCTGGCCGGCACCGCCACCATGCTGGTTAGCGTGGATGCAGAATCCTGCGCCCTTACCTGCAAGACGGAATGTAAATGCAGAACCTGTAGCATTGAGTACCAGGTAATCAGACCATGCATCTGCGTACAACTCAACAGGTGTTGACTGTGCATCAATTTCACCAATGTAGTAAGGAGTTGCACCCTCATATGTAGCGATGGCACGGATATTGTAAACCAAATCTCCCTGGCCTTCTTCTATAGTTCCGCCAGCTTCGAGGTCTGCACCATTTTCAGACTTAGTGAAGTGGAAGTAGAAGTCAATGTTGTCCTGCTCGATAGTCTTCCAACCGAATGTAGCAGTACCATCCTCTGTTACATGAGCATAGAGTGCCTTCTCTACATTCTGCTTAGCCTTGAAGTCTGCATTTGCAGAAACTACCTGATATACACCCTCAGCCATTGGGTTCTTCTCGAGGTTGTTAACAGCAGCAATCTCTTTCGCAAGAGCAGCAGCTGCAGCAGGAGCGTCAGCATATGCAGAGTCTGCAACTACTCTCTGACCCTCGGCAAGAACAGTCTCAAGGGCACCAAGGTTAGATACACAACCCGGGTCGGTACCAACAACAAGACCAAGTTTGTCGAATGCTGCGGTCAAGTTAGTCAACCAGTAGAAGTCTGGGTTAACCATTGTTACCTTGTAGATTTCCCACTCAGTCTCACCGTTCTCCTTAGCGAAGCACTGAGCATCACCCCAGTTGTCAGCAAGTTCTGCGCTTGTTTCAACAGGCTGTGGGTCTGTTACAGGACGTGTTGCAAGACGGTTAGCCCAGTCCATGAACATAACGTATGGAGTCTGGTAAATCTTACCTGCTTCATCAACAGTACCATCCTCGTCAGTGTCAATGCTGTCTGCCTGAGTTGTAAGACCGTCAATCTTCTCGTACATTACGAATGCACCCTCAACGTTTGTTGAAGCAACAATATTAAGGTTAGCAGCCTTCTCTGCCTCATATGTTGTCTTGTCATCTACATAACCGGTCTCAGTTGTTGAAGGCCAGTACTTAGCCAAGCCAAGGTTGAGAGCCTTGAATGTACCATCGTCGTTCTTAACAAAACGGTAAACACCGGGAGCACGTACAGCAGCATCTGCAGCGTGGAAGCGGTCGGTACCATGATAGAACATTGCTGTACCCTCCGGCTCAACAAGCTTAATTGATGTCACAGCCTCTTCGCCCTCACCTTCAGTTACCTCCTTGTAAACAGGTACTGTATTGAGCAAGCCCTTGATAACATAGAGACCGTCAGCTGTAATCTGGTCAACAGAAGTAACCTTCTCACCTACATATACATTGTATGGGTTCTCTGTGAAGAGAAGTGGGTCGTAACCCTCACCTACAGCTGTAATGGCAACCTTCTTGGGGAAGAGAGATACCTTACCGTTTGATGTAGTCTTGTCACGGCTGTAAACCTCGAATGAGAATGCATCCATTGCCTCGGGGAATGTGATATCGATGTAGATATACTCCTGTGGCTCATTGCCGCTCCATGGAGAGTGGTAGTAGCCATTAGCAGCGAAGTTGCCGTCGCAAAGACGTGCAACTGTTGACTCGAAGCCCTCCATTGTTTCAGTATAGTTTGCCTCGAAGTTCTCTGCAGCCATAGTAACCTCGTTACCATCGGCGTCATAAATCTTGAGCTCACCGATTGCAATCATCGGGAAGTTACCGGCGTCAGCGGCAGAACCGATGTGACGGTCGAGGAATGTAAGGCGGATACCCTTCGCAGGCTGAGTAAGAACAAGGTTCTTGCTCCATACAGCATTGTTAGGCAGGTCGGCATATGGGAAATTGTCGGCAGGGATATCCTCAACAATTGCAGGGAACTCTGTGAATGCAAGTTTTGTACCCTCAATCTGCTCAAGCAAAGACTCGATTTCAGCATACAAAGCCTCAATCTGAGAATATGAAAGTGAATATGTTCCATCAGCAGAATTATAGCTGTTGATTACCTGATTTGTTTTGCCAAGGATATCGTCAAGAAGTTTCTGAGTTGCACTTGTGTACATACCGGTCATATCCTGTGTATAAGGAGGTGTAGCCATATTTTCTCCTACCTCTGTAGAGAGCTCACCATGGAGTTCTTCGTAGTAGTTTGCCAAGATTGCAACATATCCTGCAAGAGCATTCTCAAGGTCGGCCTTAGCTGCGAATGAAGCAGCCAAATCACCTGTTGCTACAGCAGCCTGCGCATCAGCAATTGCTTTGTCCAGGGCCTCATCTTCGCCAGCCCAAGCATATTCTTCTACATACTCAAGATACTCTTCCTTCTTTTCAGCAGCCACCTTGAGGATATTCTCAAGAACCTCGCTACACATCTCTGCAGCAGTCAAGTTAGGAACCATTTCCTTGCTTACGCTTGCATTGTAAATTGTGAAACCGAAGTCAACCGGGAGACCGAAGCCCTGTGTGTAGTCTTCCTGCTCAAGGGCATTTTTGTGTTCCTCATCGAATGTCTTAAGGTTACCGCGCATGTCGTAACCTACCCAAAGCTTGAGAGGCTCATCATAATCCGTCCATGCACCGTCGGCATACTGGCGTGTAGCATAAGTTGTGATTTCAAAGTCACCGTCGCCACGCTTTGTAATCTCGAACTCACCAAGACGAGTAGCGTCATCTGTAGCACGCTGCCAACCGTTCTTGCCATTGTAAGCATCGGTCCACTTGTCTGCACTGCCATAGTATGTGGCTGATACCGGCTGATAAAGCACGAACTTGCCATTGCTTGCAGGAATGAACTGAACAAGGTTTGTCACAGTCGGCTCTGCGTAAGAACCTGTTGTGTAACCGCTCAAAGCAATGTATGTGTCACCGTTGCCCTCTGTGTCATTGTATTCTACAGGACCATTAGCGAACAATGTAAAAGTACCACCGTTAGCAAACTCAGAAGCATCTGTTACCTGCTCGCCTGCCTCGAACTCATACTCGGCAAAGAGCATATCCTCGGTAAAATCAACACCTGGGTTGGTGAGACCTACAACTGTAGGACGGTTAACATGCTGGTTAGGACGTGTGTACCAAACAAGCTGGAAAGCGTCAACAGGAGCCTCGAAAGTCAACTCAAGATAGTGCAAGCCACCAGGCTCTGTACCACCCCAAGAAGAGTGGAAGAAGTTGTTCAGGTTGCCGTCGTTCAAAGCAGGAAGACCTGCACCGTCGGTACCTGCACCACCGCTATTGTGGTCGGCATTTGATGTAACGGTGTAATTGATTGTGTCACCGGCAGCGTCGAGAACAATCATCTCACCCAAGCAGAAGAACGGACCACCACCATATGCCTTATTGGTGTTGTTCGTATTAACAACAGTGTAACGGACACCGGTAGCGCCAGCTTTCTGCAGAAGTGCTGTTTCAGCACGATACTGAGTCACTTGTGTACCGTTCACGTCGTGAGTAATCTCCTTACCGGGAAGACCTGTAGCCAATGTGCGGCTCCAGTTCTGGGCAGAAACACCTACGACTGCGAAGAGTGCCAAAGCACCAGCTAGAAATAAATTTTTCTTCATAACGTAGAAATTTGGTTAATAAATAAAGTAAACTAAAGTTCAAATCAAGTGCGGAACACCGCTACGCGTGGGCATAATTCACCCAAAGTATTCCTTTCGGCAAAGATGACAACATTTTTTCTAATTACAAACAAAAATAAGTAAAAAAAGTGCAAAAGGAGGGAAAAAGGTAAAAGAGAAATAATTTTAACACTCTGTTGTTATCCTAATTAAATAATTATATTTACATTTGCACGAAGTATGTTATTGTGGGCAGTGTGTTTTGCTCGAAAGGAATTAAGGCCAAAAGAGGCTAAAAGAAGCCCAAGAAGAGTACAGAGTACAGCGCCTGTAGGGGCATCCCTCGTGGGTGCCAAAGAAGAGTACAGAGTACAGCGCCTGTAGGGGCACCCCTTGTGGGCGCCCAAAACAAAACACCGCGCGAGCAAAGGGCAGGCACAAGACCTGCCCCTACAGTGCACAAACACCGCGAGGCTGTCATTTTGAGCAAAGCGAAAAATCTAATAACACTGCGCACTGGGAACTGCTCCCCTGTTTTAGGGGAGCTCCGCGCAGCGGTGAGGGGTACAAGAAGTTAGCCTTTAAACAGTTTAGACACAAAAAATTTAATAATTAACCTAAATAAATCAATCATGAAATTCAAAAAGCTACTTTTGACTTTGATCGTTGCATTTACTGCACTGCCTTTGGCTGCGCAGTTGCAGGACGGCAAAATCTACCGCTTTGTCAACAAGGCGAACACAAACATCGCCATGGAAGCGGCATCTACCACCGACATCTACGGTTCGGCAATGGGTGACAGGTATTCACAGTATTGGCTTGCCGAAAAGCATCCAAACAACAGCGAAGCATGGTCTTTGCGCAGTTTGGGCAATGGCCTCTATGTGGTGCCACGCGGCACAAGTACAGGCTGGACATTCAGCGCTTCAAACAACAGCAGCACAATACTCTACTGCGTGAACACAAACGGCAACTACTACACTTTCAACTCAAAGAACCATGCCGATGACAGTAACTGCATGCACTATGCCACATCACAAGGCGGCAGAGTCGTAGGCTGGAACACAGGTGCCGATGCTACACACTGGACCATAGAAGAGATTTCTATCAGCGCAGCCGACCTTGAGGCGAACTGGGCCGAGCTTGACAAGTTCAACAGTTCACTCAAAGAGGAGAATATTGTAAAGTATGAGGCAGCTCTTGCAAATCTCTTCAACGACAAGGCATGTACACAACTCAAGAAGAACTTTGCGAGCGTTGATGCATTGAAGGCCGATGCCGACTATCAGGTATTGCCCGAGGCATTACAGGAGATGGCTGTAAAAGTTTACACCGACAACTGGCAGGAGGACAACTTCGACAGCAGCAAGCCATACTGGGACAGCGAGCATGCAAAGCGCTTCCGCATACAGAGCATAGAGCCATATAGTATTGCCGGTGAAATCACTGCATGGTTAGGAATGAATGCCCACATAAACATGGACAACCCATTGGGTATCACAGGTAACTACCGCCAACACGTATTTGTTATGGTTGAAGGCGAAATCAAGGATGGCGCAGAACTCACACTGGGCACACTCCAGGGGCATGGCTTGCTCGCAACATATGAGAACGGTATACAGTTGAAGGAGGGCTTGAACGTTATTCCTTTCCATGGCAACGGTAATACTTTATATATTAATTATGTTGTACACACATACCAGAACGGCAAGTTTGTGAATCCTCTCAGCGGTTACAAAGACATTAAGGTACACGTTGCCGGCGGTAACGTGAACGGTTACTACAACGGAGTGGGCGACTACCTTTGGGGCGAGCCCGATGATGATGACGACTGGCAGTACTATGAGGACCGCACAAACACCGAGAGTGCGACAATCCTTGGCAAACGTCAGATTCTCCACTTCACAATGTGGCCCACACAGGTTACCGACGACAAAACCGGTAGCACATACATTGAGGAAAACTGCATGTCAAAGTTCTTCCCCAACAATGTAAATGTTCCAGCCGGCACACCAGCAAAGCAAAAGGTAAACAAGGTTCTTGAGGCATGGGATAGAATCCACATGTCGGAACTTGCAACCATGGGTCTCTTGAGCAAGGCTGAGATGGACTCGCTCAACGCTCTTTACCCACGTTGGAACAAGGACTGGAGTGCAAAAGACGGTAATATCTACGACTACACCGAGGCCATGTACGCAACACGCGGTGGCGTTGACTACAGCGAGCATTTCAACCACCATGGTATTGCACTTGGTAACTTCAGCGGTTACATGAGTGGCGGTTGGAGAAACTGCAACTACAACCAGAACACAATGGGCGACATTATCGCCAATATCGCTACAAGTGCCGGCCAGGCATGGGGCCCCGCGCATGAGATTGGACACCAGCACCAAAGCGTGTTTACTGTAAACGGACTTACCGAGGTTACCAACAACTTCCACTCCAACGTGGCTGTATGGTACATGGGTATGGGTACATCACGCGTAAACGGTTGGTCGGGCAACCTTGAGAATGTTTACAATAACTACAAGAACAACAAGCATTTCCTGTTCCACGCAGCCGGCGATGGCAGCCAGAACCTATGGAGCCAGACCCAGATGTACTACAGACTATGGCTGTACTATCATCGTGCAGGACACAAAACCGATTTCTACCCCATTCTGTTCGAACTTAACCGCCGTGACAGGATGAGCAGCAACAATCTTGGCTGGATTGACGGCAAGGGTCACGCAAGCGGCACCGAGAGCATGCTTAAGTACTACAAACAGGCTTGCCAGGCTGCAGGAGAGGACTTGACAGAATTCTTCCGCGCATACGGTTTCTTCGCACTCATGGAGCAACAAGAGCGTGGTGACTACTCAACAAGTTTCTACACTCAGACACAGAAGGAGGTTGACGATGCAATAGCATGGGTAAAGGCACAGGGATACAAGGAGAACCTTGCTCCGCTTTTCACCAACGACTGCGTTGCAACGCCATCATACGGTCATGACGGAAAGACACAGCGTAGCTACTGGGACGGTGAGGCGACAACAAACGGCGAGAACGCAAAACTTGGTATGTACACCGACTGTATTGACAAGAACGTCAAGGCCGAGGGTTACCTTTATACAATATATAAGACTACTGTTACTATCATGCATGAGGGTGCAAAAGGCGCTATAGGTTTCATCATTTACGATGAGAACGACAACCTTGTCGCATTCACAAACAACTACACAGTAGACCTGCCTGCAACAGCAACAAAGGTAAAGATTTACGCTGTTCAGGCCGACGGTACTAAGGTTGAGGTGAAATCAGCAGCCGAAGGCGGTACAGAGGAGCAGCAGATCGAAGCTCTTACCAAAGCTATCACTGCCGCAGAATCTCTCCTTGGCAAGGCCAACAACCCTAAATACGCATCATACCTGCGCGCTTCGGCCGTAGTAGAACTTGCTGAAATGGTCGCCGAGGCACAGGCGGCTCTTGACAACAAAGACCAGAGCCAATACACATACGGAGCCTGGGCAATGGCACTTACAAACCTTACAAACGAGACAAAGTCCAATCCTAACGCTTTCATCGGTGTCAAGGCACTCAACCACTACGAACTTCGTTGTGCCGAGGGCAACTTCGGTCGATACCTTGCATACTACGACAACGGTGTAAAGGCTGCAACCCAGAGCCAGGTGGCCAAAGCAAATGATGACCGCCGCTGGGAGTTTGTTCCCGTTGAGGGCGAGGAGGGTGTATACTACATCAGGAACGTAGGACAGAACAAGTTTATTCTTGAGGTAGGCAACGGCTCAAATGCATTGCTTGGTACAAGTCTTGCTGCCGGTTCACAGAAGTTTACCATATTCTACAACGGTGACGGTACTGCAAGCATTCTAAAGGCAGGTGAACCTAATGTTTCGCTCTACCGCGACTCCGACTACTCTATCGTGGGCAAGGAGCCGGGCGAAAAGAGTTCACAGTGGCGTATAGAACTCTATACAGATAATGCAACCGCTGTTGAAATTGCCGAACTCGAGGCTCTTGTAACAGAGGCGGAAAGAGTGATTGCCGAGGCTGGCAACGGTATCGACAACCTTGCAGTATATGTGAGCGACATCGAGCTCGCAGACTTTGTGAGAAGAGTTACAGAGGCCAAGGAGAATGCCGAAGCAGCATTGGCCGACCAGGATAACGTCGAGGACTTTGTAACATATATAAAGGACCTTGAGACAGCCATTGCAAACACCGAGGCTGTATACGTACTCAAGCCACAGTCAAGCCATGAGGAAACAATTTACTACTATTACCTCAAGGATGTCGACGCAGGTACATACGCATTTGTCAACCCGGATGCTACAGGTAGATATGTTGATGCAATGGGTACCGCTGAACTTGACACAGAGAATGACAACTATGTTTGGGCATTCGTAAAGAACAGTAAGGGCGAGTTGCAGATATACAACAAGGGTTACGATGCTTACCTCTACACATTGAGCAGCAGCCCGAACCCACTCAAGGCCGACAAGGCTGAAGATGCAGGCAACTATGTATTCAGCGTTGATAATGACAAGAAGGCTCTCGTAATCACAGAAGGCGCAAAGTACCTCTACAACCAGAGCGGTAAAGCCCGCATCTACAGCAGCAATAAGAGCTACTGGAAGCTTGAGCTTATCGGCACAGAGGAGGGCGCACTCACAAGCATCGTTGAGATTGAGACTGAGGCTACAGATCCTGTCCTCGAGGGCATCTTCGACCTCACCGGCCGCAAGATTGAGGAGATTACAGCTCCGGGTATCTACATTATCAATGGCAAAAAGGTACTTGTAAAGTAACTTTTTGCTATCGGCGAGCCTTTTAGCAATTAGTCACGCGAAGCACCGCGACAGTGGTGCCGCGTGGGTTGCTGAAAAAAAAGGCGAGCCAATGGCAAGATAATAACGAAAAGGGAATTGCAACGCAGTTCCCTTTTCTCATATATAAAAAGGTACTTGTAAAGTAACTTTTTGCTATCGGCGAGCCTTTTAGCGATTGGTCGCAGGCTGCGTGGCGAAGTCACGCCCTGCGGGTTGCGAAAAGAAAGGCGAGCCAATGGCAAGGAAATAACAGAAAAGGGAATTGCAACGCAGTTCCCTTTTCTCATATATAAAAAGGTACTTGTAAAGTAACTTTTTGCTATCGGCGAGCCTTTTAGCGATTGGTCACGCGAAGCACGGAATGGTCGCGTCGCGTGGGTTAAACGTAGGGGCAGACCGATGTGTCTGCCCTAAAAGTTGAAAGTTGAAAGATGAAAGTGGAAAGTTAATTGAGATTTTTCGCTTTGCTCAAAATGACAGCCTCGCGGTATTTGGTGTGCTGGAGCGCAGCGAACCAACGGTCGACGCCCGAGGCGTTAGCCGAGGGGTTAAAGTCAAGGATCTCTTTCCTTTGGCGCTTTTTAAAGGGCTATAAGGGCTAACTTCTTGTACCCCTCACCGCTGCGCGGAGCTCCCCTAAAACAGGGGAGCA
>JAFQEZ010000012.1 GCA_017398805.1 Bacteroidaceae bacterium
ACAAATGCTTTTGCTGAAAGTTTTAATGCTAAAATCAAAGCATTCAGAGCACAGCTTAGAGGTGTTACTGACTTAAAGTTCTTCTTTTATAGATTGACTAAACTTTTTGCATAGCCCCCCCCAGACTTTGCAGGTGAGCCAGAATTTTACGTTGAGCCTATTTTACGTGCTTTCAAATATCTGTCTCAATGAATAAAAAAAGGAAAGCAAGTTTTTTCTTACTTTCCTTTTTTGTGATCCCGACAGGATTCAAACCTGTAACCTTCTGATCCGTAGTCAGATGCTCTATTCAGTTGAGCTACGAGACCGTTTGTTGTCGTTTGACGTGTGCAAAGGTACTGCTTTTTTTGAAACGTGCAAAACTTTTTGGCTCTTTTTTTTGAAAATTATTTTGAAAGATTTCTTTCTGCAAGATTTTCAAGCAATTACTCGAAAAATCTTTCATTGAACATAAACAAGCCGAGTGTTATACCAAGGTCAACGCTCTTTCTGTGTGAACTGTAATAGTTGACAAATGCACTCACTGATATGTTCGAGAACTTTGCTGCAACGGTGAGGTCGGCAATGTACTGAAAATCGTCGAAACGCCTTTTTCCGTATCTTGCAGTGCCGTCTGGGTTCTCCTTTATCTTTCTGTAGGGGACAAAAGCATAGAAACTGGGGCGTATCTGAACAAAGTTGTTCAGTTTGACAATAGGAGTCACACCACCTGCAACAAACTGGTTGGCACGGAACTTAGGGTCATAGTTGAAAAGGCTGTTCATGGTGGGGTTGAAAGAACCTGCCTGCATCATTGTCGATTGATATGTGTGCGATAATCTACGGGTGGAGTAGTAGATTTGCATATGTGTGGCAAGGGTAAGTTTCTTGCTCAATCTGAAATGGTCGCGGCGTTTGAAATTGATCTGCAACCACGACTGGTCGAGTTCCTTCTCTTTTACTGGTATTATGCCACGGTACTTCTCCTTGCCGGTCATGAAACTTGCCGATAAGGACTCGAACATGCCTGAGGTCGGGAACACCTTGGAATCGAGTGTGTTTCCTTCCAGTTTCAAGGTGGCACCTGAGAATATCATGTCATTACGGTCGAAAGAGGGGGTATTCAGGTCAAGGATGTTCGATGGCATATACTCGTCCTTTATATCGGCAACTCCTATGCTGAATTCGGCCTTGCGCTGGTTGAGAAATGGAAGAATGAACTTTATCTTCGCAAATATCTCTCGCTGGTGGTTAAGCGCCATTGAATTCTCCTTTGAGAACGGATACTTCATGTTGTAGTAGTCAATGGTCGAGTATGAAGCGATGAACTTCATTGATATCGGTAATTTGGCAAGGAAATCGATGCGTCCGGAGAGTTGCGCATTGTTGTATACCTTGCCGAACTGTCCGTCGAGCACGAACTCTTTGGCATGATTGTCGAGGTTTCGGTAGTGAAGACCGAAATACAACTGGTTAGAAGCTGTTGTTGCCAAACTTCCGCCCATCTTGAATGTAAACGGCGGATTGACGGTAACGTCAAGATGCAACCTGAAGGCGCTGTCATCCTCATGATATACCGCATGGGGGATAACCGATTCGATATTGTTGCCCGACATAAGGCTATAATATCCCATCTTGCACTCATCATAGGTGAAACTGTCACCATACTTCTGGAACTCTTTGGCAATGGATTTGGACTGTTCGTCCGTGACACCGTTTACAACAACACCTTTAAATTTCAGTTCGGGAATCTTCTTTTTGAACTCATCACGGCGCAGTGCAAGCTCGGTGCTGTCCTGGCGACGTGGGATACGTCCTTTTATAGAATCGATATACTCCTTGGCATAATCGTACCCACGACCGACAATCTCATCGATCTTGTGGAAATCGAGCAGATTTACGCCATTGATATCAATATTGAGCAGTATCCCGTCACTTTCCGACATAGTATATCCGCTGCGATTGATAATCATGTTCTCTACCTGGCTCATGATATCCCTTTCGTCCGGTGGAGAAGGATTATCGCTCACTACACTTCCTATCATGATGTCAGGATTGAAATCCTCCTTCATGATATCGTAAGGGAAGTTGTTGTACAAACCACCGTCGTAGAGCAAGACCCCGTCTTTCCTTATAGGCTTAAAGAAAAATGGATAGCTCATTGAAGCACGTACGGCATCACCGAGGTCGCCATTGGAGAATATCACCTGCCGTTTCTTGTGGATGTCGGAAGCGACACAACGGAATGGTATCATCAGACTGTCGAAATCACTCTTGCAGGCTGCATTTGAACCGGCATATATCTCCATAAAACCAAGGTTCATAGGAGTCGGATTTACAAGATTGGCCGACGGCCTTACGATGTAAGCGGAATCTTTCAGGTTGAAGTGTATGCTCAACATGTCAGGGACCTCTTTGCCCCGCTTGAAGTAGAACATATACTTACGGTCCATAGTGCCGGTGTACCAGCGTTGGAAATCATCGGTCTTCATCTCGGCAATCATCTCGTCGGGTGTGTAACCCATAGAGTAGAGTGAAGCAACAATTGCGCCCATGGAAGTTCCGGTTACATAATCGATGGGGATATTCTCCTCTTCGAGCGCCTTTATGACTCCAATGTGTGCAAGCCCTTTTGCTCCGCCACCGCTCATGACAAGCCCGACCTTCTGTGCATTCAGCAGCGAAGGGAGCATTAAAAATATCAGTAGCGTTACAAGCACTTTTTTCATGGCTTAACATAAAGATGGACAAAAATAACCATAATTTTCATTAATGGAAGTCTAAAACCGAATGTTTAATGTTCATTAATGAAATTTTGCCCATTATGATAATGCAATTGTGCTCTCTTTTGTTTCAATGTATCATGCATATACAACAAGAATGCAGTGCGTTGGCACTGCATTCTTAAGTTTTTTGTATTCTTTAAATCTCTGGCATACAATCATCACCTTCACATGCGAAATCCACATCATCGTCTAACATGTTATTTGATGCATCGATATCAAGGTCTGCAACGTTCAGATCGTCGTTCGCAAGATCAAATACCTCATCCTCAGTTATGATTCCATCATTGTTCAAGTCAACGAGTGCAACATCGAATGCGCCACCGTCACCATCAACATCTACCATAGTCATCTTCTGATCATTAACTTCAACCTCGGCCACAACCACATCGTGCTCCTGATCATACTGGACATCGATACCAACATTGATTGGATCAAATTTATCATTCTCCTGCACATCGGCAACAACAACCTCTTCGGCAATCTCCTCTTCCATTGTTGCAACGGCTACATCTTCTACAGGATTCTCCTCGGCTACAGTTGCAACAACGGGTACATCTTCTGCAGCTTTCTGGTTCATGTCATTTATAAAGTTCTCAAGTTTTACCTCTCTCTCATTTACCTCTGCATCATTTGCATTGCCCTGATTCATGTCGTTGATGAAAGCCTCGAGTTTCTCTTCTCTTGTCATTGCATCCTCCTTTACAGTAACGACATCATCCGTCGATGTATCCTTGTTCTCGTCAACTACAAGAGGAGTCACTTCTTTAGCATCTTCCACTGCATCGTTACCGTTTTCCGGGTTCAGGAACTCTGACACTTTATCCTTCAATTCGTCGAAAGTACCTCCTTCAGCTGCATATGCCGCACCACCTGCCGCTGTTGCACCTACGGCTGCACCTGCCACAAAACTACCCACTTTTGAACTACCCTTAGTGTTGATGTTCACGTTTACATTTGCATCTTCCTTTTTCATAATTGTAATGTTTTATAGTTAATTATTTGTGTTTTGTCTGTTGCAAAGATAAAAGAATGTTTTACCCGATTGCAACTTTTTCTTCCTATTCTGTACAAAACCATGGGTTTTAAGTATGAAATTGCCGAAAAACGAAGTTTCTTGAAAAATACTCTTTTTTGTTTATTTGCCGAAAAGGTGCTATCTTCGCATCACAAATAAAAGAAAAGTAATATGTTTTCAGGAATTGTTGAAGAGTTTGCCACAGTGACAAGGATTGTACGGGAACAGGGCAACCTGCATCTTACATTATCATGTTCATTTGCCGGTGAACTGAAGATAGACCAGAGTGTTGCACACAACGGCGTGTGTCTTACCGTTGTTGATATAAAAGATGGCGAATATACAGTTACCGCTATGCAGGAGACCCTCATGCGTTCCAATATCGGTTTGCTTGAGATTGGTGACAAAGTGAATGTAGAACGCAGCATGATGATGAACGGAAGGCTTGACGGCCACATTGTCCAGGGACATGTAGATGAGACTGCAGAATGTATTTCTGTACGCGACATGGACGGCAGTTGGTATTACACATTCCGCTACCGCAAGGATGATGAGATGGCTGCAAAAGGATATCTCACAGTTGACAAGGGTTCTGTTACGGTAAACGGAGTAAGCCTTACAGTGTGCGAGCCGACAGATGATTCTTTCTCTGTGGCTATCATACCTTATACATATGAGCACACCAATTTCCATACTATAAAGGTGGGAACAAAGGTGAACATAGAGTTCGATATAATAGGAAAATACATAGCACGTATAGCAAAGAGATGAAAAGTTTCCTTGAACTCGCAAAGGCGCGTCAGAGCGACCGTGCTTACCAACCCGGGCGTACTATCGGACGCGAAGTTCTCGAAAGAATACTGGAAGCAGGGCGCATAGCGCCATCTGCATGCAATGGGCAGCCTTGGCACTTCACTGTTGTTACAGAGCGGCCTTTGCTGACCGAGGTAGGAAAGGCTACATCAAGTCTTGGAATGAACAAGTTTGTCAAGGATGCATCGGCATTGGTGCTGATAACACAAGAACCCACAAACATAACATCGAAACTTGGTAGCGGAATCAAAGACAAGGACTTCCCGATTATGGACATTGGCATAGCATCGGCATACATTACGCTCGCAGCAGAGGATGAAGGAATAGGCAGTTGCATTCTTGGTTGGTTCGACGAGAAGAAGATAAAGGAACTTGTCGGTATTCCTCAAAAGAGGCGTCTGATGTTGATAATATCACTTGGATATGCCGATAAGCCGAAGCGCAAGAAAGTTCGCAAGGATTTTGATAAAGTTGTATCATTTGAAAAGTATTGATAAAATGAAAATAGCAGTTCCGACACGTGATGGAGTGGTGGACAACCACTTCGGTCATTGCGACCACTATACGATATTCACCATTAACGGTGACGAAGTAAAAATGAAGGAGATATTGCCCTCGCCACAAGGCTGCGGATGTAAATCGGGGATTGCACTTGCTCTGCGTCAGAAGGGTGTTCAGGTGATGCTTGCAGGAAACATGGGGCAGGGTGCAAAGAATGTGCTCGAAGCACAGGAGATTAAAGTAATACGCGGTTGCAGCGGTGATATTGACACTCTTGTAAAGTCATATCTGGCCGGAATGGTTGAGGACAATGGAGAAGCTTGCAGTCATCACGAATGCGGCAGTCACTAAACAGACAACAATTATGGTAAACAAGGTATATCTTGAAAACTTTGAGAGCCGCATAATGAACGAGATCCTGAAAATATGCACACAATACAGGATGCTCGAGGGAACTCTGCTCTCAACAGATGATATCGATGCACGTTGGCATGACATCGCACCTGAATATGTTGCCGATGCCGTACCAAACATTGCCGATTACCCCACAGTTGCAATAGCATGGGCCGGATATGTCGGCATGGCCATTGCGCATCAATGGGACGGTGATTGGGCAGCGCACTGCAAGGATGAATACAAATCCCTCTACGGCCCTGCCGGATTCGATGACATGGACGAGAATATTGTACAGAATGTGATAGGATTCCACCTTGAATCGCAGGAGGCGAAGAACATCGAGCAGATGATGCGCAGGCTTGGCGAGACTGCACTTACACTTATACGCCGTGAAAACATCGAGCCTCAGTCACCTATGGCGTTCCATGTATATGCACGTGCCATCAAGGTGATGTTCCGCATCGGTGCGGCAATCGAGCTCAAGCGCTTGGGCTACAAATTCGAGCAGGTGAACCTGCCCGGTATCGGTAGTGGAAAAGGAGAGTGCTGATTCGCATGATTGTGGGTGACCAATAAGTCATCCACTTATTATAAAAAAAGAATAATGCCCACCTTTAGGATGGGCATTATTCGTATACTCTTATTCAGATATTAGAAACGGAAGTCAACACCGATTGTAGCATTGTGTGTCTTGCGCTCGTAACGTGTCTGTGTGAGTGCGTTGTTGTCGGGAGCGTAGTTGGCGTAGCAGTAACCGAAGTTGATGTCAACCTTGTCTGTAACGCTGTACTTGCCACCTACACCGGTCATGAATGAGTCGTTGGTGAAAGCGAGATCACTTGTGTACTTGTCGTTGATACCGTAGTTGCTGTACTGGATACCTGCCGATACAAGGAACTTATCTGTAATCTTGAACTCTGCACCGAAGAGATACTCGATTGTATTGCGGCTGAGTTTGCGCATGTTGTCACCGCCCATGAGTGACTCAACCTTTGCATCCTTCTCGAAGTAGTAGTTCCAGCCTGCCATTATCTGAAGGCGAGGGATAATCTGCCATGAACCCGCGAGTGAAAGCATTGCAGGAGCATCGTTGCGAAGCTTCTTGCCATCGGCAAAACCGCCAAGGTAGTTGCCGAGAGCAGCACCTGCTGCATTCTCGATTTTCTGACCCATTCCAATCTGGTTCATTGCATCGCCTGCCTTAACCTCCATCTTCTTGGTATCGTTCTCAAGTGTTGTTGCTGCGCGGAACTCATACTTTGCAGCGAAGTTGAAGTTGCCAACCTTGTAGTCAACTCCAATGATAGGAGTAAAAGCGATACCGCTCTGGTCCATGTCAAGATTAACTGCCATTACGTCAACACCGTTCATGCCAACTGCCGGTATGTCAGCAACAGCCTTGATTGTACCAAGGTAGTTGTTGCTGCTGTAATTACCGCGTACACCGGCATAAACTGACCAGTTATCGGAAATCTTGTAAGCAGCACCAAGCTGAAGAGCGAAGATGTACTGTGTTGACTCGAACTGTGAAGCGCCGGCTACTGTCATTGGAACCGGAGACATTGCACCGAGGCTTGAGCCAAGACCGCCAATGAGGTTGTCAAAGAGCGGAAGACCATTGTTGAACTCTGCCTTACCGCCACCGCCAGGCATTCCAAAGAAACCGCTGAATGTCCAGTCACCGGTCTTGTATGCAGCCATGATTGTAGGCATACATGGAACGTATACTTTTCCCTCGTACTTTTTGTTGTTTGTGAGGTTGATAGCATCACGCTGCTGCCATATCATCTGCCAGTTTGCTGAAAGACTCCAGCCATCGTTGAAGAATCCTGTACCTGCAGGGTTAAAGTAGATAGCATCAGTCTCCAAAGATGCAAAACGCATTGGGTTACGTACGAACGATGCGCTCTGGTTTGTGTTTGTAAGCAAACCACCTGCAAAAGAAGAAAGTGCAAGTGATGCAAAAACAATAGTTGAGAAAATTCTTTTCATGATTAATGATTTTAATGAATATTCTTGTTTAAACTCTCTCGTGCTTTATTTGACTGCACAAAATTAGGTAAAATGTGCAATAGGGCGTAAGAAATGACAAATTTTAACTTTAAAATTGTAATTAATGAAACGTTCTTGTACATAATATACACCGAAAACGGAACATTATTACCTCGGATCTCAAATTCTGCTAAATAAAGAAGAATGCTGTTATCTCCTATACAAACATTATACCTTATATATTAAAGTGAGTTGAATATAATATATTATACTGGATTATTGTACACTTGTCATTTTGGGGGCAAAGCCCTCAACAAGACGTCTGCGCGAAGCAAAGAATCTATTTATTCGTGAAGTTGTCATTCTGAGCGAAGCGAAGAATCTTATAACCAAGAACAAAGTTCCTTGACTTTATTCCCTCCTGCTTTAAGGCCTCGGGTGTCGACCGCTGATTCGCTACGCTTCAGGATGACAAATACGCTATATTACAGTACTTATTGTTATATCAGTTCATGTTATTAACCTGCTATTAGCAGTTGTTGAACATACTGAATAAATGGCGGATAGTACATACCGCACCATCCGCCATTTATTCAGAAGCTTCTTAGTTATTGTATATACATATTATACATTTTTTCAAGCCCTATGGTTGTTTCCATTTCGTGCCCCGGATAGACCTTTGTGTCGTCGGGTAGGGTAAGCAGGCGATCTCTTATGCACATTAGAAGTTCCCTGTGGTTGCTGTCGGCAAAGTCGGTACGCCCAATGCTGCCACGGAACAAGGCGTCACCGCTGAAAAGCACCTTGTGCTCAGGTATGTGATATGCGAGACTGCCAGGAGAGTGCCCGGGAACAGCTATTGCCTTGATTGTCTGGTTGCCGAAAGTGATTTCATCACCGTCATTCAGTACACGGCCTAAAGGAGGTACTTTCTCATCGTACTGTATACCGAACCTTGCAATGCGTTCACCGATATTCTCTGCCCAAGGCCAGTCGGCATCATTGGCCTCTGCCTTAACACCGAAAGTCTCCTCTATGAATGCGTTTCCGAAGATGTGGTCGAAATGGAGGTGGGTGTTCAAATGATGTTTGAGCACGAGTCCGTTGTCTACTATGAAATCCTTGATTGCCTCACGTTCCTGAGGGAACCATGCCCCACAATCTATTATTACAGCCTCCTTGCTCTCATCCCAAAGCAGATAGCAGTTGACCTGGATTGGATTAACTACAAAAACCTTCAGTTCCAGATTCATCATATTTGAACGTACACAACCTTCTTGTCCTTGAAATACTCCTCATTGAAATAACTGCTCACATCTATTATCTCGCAACTATTCCTGAACGGGTGCGTTTCTGCACTCATATCACCGCCCTTCAGGCATATTATACCATTGGGGAGCACATTCTCCTGATCTTTGGAGATATTCTTGCGGCATATTTTCACAAGGTCGGGCAACTGCATCACTGCACGGCTTACAACAAACGAATATTTATCTTTTATATCCTGGGCACGGCTGTGGCTTGTACGGACATTCTCAAGCCCGATTGCCGCTGCTATCTCCGAGGCTACACGCACCTTCTTGCCTATGCTGTCAACAAGGTGGAACTGCACCTCGGGAAACATTATAGCAAGCGGAATACCGGGGAATCCTCCGCCACATCCCATATCCATTACAGTTGTTCCCGGCTTCAAGCTTATATACTTTGCAATGGCAAGCGAGTGGAGCACATGATGTTCGTAGAGATTCTCGATATCCTTTCGGGAAATCACATTGATTTTGCTGTTCCAGTCGTAGTACAAATCGTACAATGCAGCAAACTGTTCTTTCTGCCGGCAGGTGAGGTCGGGGAAGTATTTTGTTATTATATCCATTATTTCAGAATGTTTTTCAGTTTGTCAAGTCCTATTGTCACTACACTCTCTCCTGCAGCATAAGGAGCAATATCATAACGGTTGTAATGGAATGTTATACCCTTGTCGTTGATGTGGAAATTGCTTGTTGCATAGAGATCCATATCCTCAAAAAAGCCCATTTCACGAACTTCATCGAAACTTGATACACCAAGTTGCTTTACAAAAGCATCGACAAGCAGGCTGCACAACTCTTCGTTGTAGTTTTCTTTGAAAATGTCATCAAGAGTGACCTCCTTACCGCTCTTGCTGTCAAAAGTGACATAATATGTACTCTCCAATCCATGTGGGCCACCTTCAAATACCACCTTGTTTATCTTGCAACAGATCAGGCCTTCGCGGCTCGGGATGAATTCTCCGGATATTTCATAGTTGTAATCGGGCCAGAATGTCGATTCGCCCATATTCTTCACGTTTACATAGTCGGGATAAAGAGAATTGAAATCGTTCTTGCGGGCATCGACATACATATCGATTGCAGTTTCGGGATTCTCCTCATTGTTGTCCAATGCAGCATATGCAATCTCTCTGTTTATCTTCTTTGCGCGTTCATCATCTCCATTAGCGAAAGGCAATGAGATTTTGATATTCATCATAGGAGAATTCGCGTCGTGACTGTCTAAGGCGAACTTGTCATTAAACTCTTTGACAGCTACACCGTCGGCTTTATTCTTTGAAACCTTATCACCCTCACGGCTTTTCTCTTTGGCAGGCTGTTTTGATTGGGAGTCTTTACTGCCGGTAGCACCCGGTTCGCATGAAACCAAAGTTATAATAAACAAAAATGCCAAAAACGGAAAATACTTTTTCATATCTCTATTGTTTTAATATTCGACCAAGTATCAAAGGTAATGCTTTTGGTACGAAACAACAAGAAAGAGATATTCTTTTTTTCTATTGTCGGTCAACTATTGTCTAACCAAAAAGTTTAAGTGTATGAGAATCTGTAATCTTATTGCCTTTGCAGGTGGGGCTGTTATTGGAGGAGCAGTGGTGTGGATGTTCGCATCGGAGAAAGGTAAGGAGTTCCGCAGGGAGCTCAAGGAGAAAATGGATGAATCGAAGGAGCAGATTGCCCGGAGATTCAATGAATGCGCCAACGGTTGCAGTGTGCAGACAAAAGAAGATGCCGAATAGTTGCAATGGAGTTGAAAGAGGATTTTGAAAGCCTTGCCAAGGATGTACAGGAGTACCTGAAAAGAAGTCTCGACAACACTAAATTGACTTTAGTTGAAGAACTCTCATTGATGATAGGCAATGCGCTTGCCACAATGATTGTGACAATGATGCTTTTTGTAGCACTCCTGTTCATCCTTGCAGCAATGGTCGCGTTGCTTTCCGAAGTGGTGGGATTTGTACTTGCCATGTTAATTGCCGGTGCTGTTGTCGTGATACTTGCATTATTGGTATATCTGTTGCGTTCAAGATTGTTTATCGACGGCATTGTCGGGCATCTTTGCAGGATATTCATCATCAAAAAGAGAGAACATGAATGATGATAAGAAAAAGTATGTCAAGACATTGAAAGAGTTGCGCATGATACGTTGCAGTAATCTTGAGATGTTGCACAGTTCCCGTGCAAGAATCGGGAAAGGATGCAGTAACCTGTTTGTAAAAATCGGCAGATGTTGTATCGGTAATGTGATAAAAAACATTTGCAAGTAAAGGAGATAAATTCAATCAGTCTCTTGATTCCTGAAAAATATATGCAATGAAATTTTGATAGACAGATGTGGCTCTTTATCTTTGTGTAAAGATAAAAGATACACAGATGACTACAATCCTTACAATCATCATCCTTTTGTTGTTTGCCACACTTGCAGTGCTTTCACTATTCAGTATGCGCCTTTACGGAAAGCATGCAGCAGCCGAAAAGGAGAGGGAACTTATTGAAGCAAAGTGTGCCGAACTTGACAAGAGTGTAAAGAGAAGCGAAGAGACCATCATCGCACTTCAAGTGACACGTGAAGAACAGCTGGCACGCATAGCTGTGCTTGAGGGCGAAAAGAGCGTGCTTGCCGAAAGGATCGACACACAGAAAGAGCAGTTCAAGGAGACTCTTGAACAGATGCGCCATGAGTTCAAAACAATGGCAACCGAAGCTTTAGAGAAGAATACAGAACTGTTCAACCGCCATTCACAGGAGAGGTTGGAAAGCCTTCTCAAACCGTTCGACAATGACCTCAAGCAGTTCCGTGAAAAGGTAGACAGTTATTATAGCGAGGAGAGCAAAGAGCGTTTCTCGCTCAAGGAGAACATAAAGAGCCTTGTCGACGCAAACAGGCGCATAAGTGAAGATGCCGTGAATCTTACACGTGCCATTTCGGGAACAAGCAACAACAAGTTCCAAGGAGAGTGGGGCGAGACTGTCCTTGAACAGATACTTGAAAACTCCGGCCTTGTCGAGGGCGAACAGTGGGAGACCCAGCCTACACTTCGCGACGGGCAGGGACATGTGATAAGGAACGACGAGAGCGAGCGTGCAATGAAGCCCGATATCATCGTGCACTTCCCGGGCAAACGCGACATAATAATCGACTCCAAGGTCTCACTCAAGGCATACATGGAGTACCTTGCAGCCGAAGATGACACATTGAGAGCGCTTCACCTGAAGGAGCATGTGGCGAGCGTGCGCAGACATATCGACTCTCTGGCAGGAAAACGTTATGACAAATACAACATCCATTCACTGGATTATGTGATGCTGTTCATTCCTAATGAACCTTCGTATTTCGTGGCAATGGATGCCGACAACGGGCTATGGAACTATGCCTACAAGAAAGGCATTGTGTTGATTTCCCCTTCGAATCTGATATCGACACTGTTTGTGGTAAACTCATTATGGACAAGAGAACGCCAGCAACGTGACGTGCAGCGCATTGTTGACACGGCAAATGCCATATATGACAAGTTCGTAGGCTTCACCGACAACTTTGGCAAGATTGAGACTGCGCTCGACAAGGCACAGGAGGCATACCGGGAGGCATTCAAGCAACTGACAAGCGGAAAGGGCAACATTACAAAACGTCTTGTCGAACTAAAGGAACAGGGCCTGTTGACCACTACAAAAAGTATCCCGCAAGGGTTTATAGAAGAATAAAGAGACAATAAACTGTAATATTTACTTAAATCAATTATTTATGGAAAGCGAAAGAGGAAATTGCCAAACATGTTCTGTGTACAGGAATATACTTTTGACCATAGCTGTATTGGCAGTAATAGGAGATGCCACATGGTTTTGTTGGTCTGTGAAGAGATATATTGATGCTAAGGAGCTTGAAGTTAAGTGCGAAAAGTATGAAATTCCAGAAAATAATCCTGATATTTTAATAGATAAGGAAAATTTGAATAGATACTTTTGGAACGAAATAACAGGAAGTTGGGAATTGGACACTTATGAAAACCAGAAACGTGCAAAATCTTTGAGAGGTTCTAAAAATGGAAATTTTGATTAATACCCCTCCGCCTGCGGCACCTGGATTGCTCCCCTGTTGATACCCCTCAGTCACTACGTGACAGCTCCCCTAAAACAGGGGAGCAATTGGCTGTCCGTAAGGACTGAGGGGTACAGGTGAGGAGTTGGCTGTCACGGAGTGACTGAGGGGTAAAGAGGAGGAGTCGGCAATGACAAATACCTAAAGGATAATCAAAGGAGTTGTCATGCAAATATAGAACAAGAATATCAGAACAGATATCCGGTATTGACATAGAAAGCACCGTTGCCGTCCTGTTTCTTTATGGCCTTGTCACTGCTAAACTTGCTTATCGGCAAGCCATACTCGAATGCTACAATGAAGTTCTGGTTCATGATGAAACGCAGGCCGGCACCCACTGTTATGTGAGGACGGTCGGATGATAGTCCCGACAGTGCCATATACTCATCATATCCGGCACGCTCCTCTGGTTTGCCACGGAATGACATGTCGTAGTTCTTTGTCACCATACTGCCGTCGCTGAAGAGGTTAAGGCCGAATGCGATATTCTGTTTCCACAAACTGAATTTGACGAAACGCCAACGAAGTTCAAGGTTGTACGTTGCCATGTCAAGACCTTGGACACGGTTACGCATTATACCTCGCACTGTGCGGTAACCTCCCATACCGTCACGGTCATATGATGGACCCATCACTGATATGAATGGCAACATGTAATACGGTGCACTGTTACCGAAAGTACCTTCGTAGTTGAGACGGTATGCCAATGTCAGCACATCGTTCTTTATAATCGGAAGATAGTGACGGAACGTTGCAGAATAGCGGTAGTAGGGGTGTGTGGTACCAAACCAGTCGGGCGCAAGTGTAACGTGCGCTTCGGCCCAGATACCTTTTGATGGTGCACCCTCCTTGTCGCGTGTATCCAACATGAGACCCAGACGCAAGGCACTGCTGAAACCGCCCCATGCTTCATCTTCGGGAATGATTCCCCATTTACGGTAAAGATCAAAGATTGTAGGCTCAGTCTCGGGATATTTCTTATATTCATCCTTGCCCTTATTGATTTTGTCAAGATCCAGTGCCTGACGATCCTTATATCCGGCATCGACATGGTTCAGGTGATATCCTGCCTCCCAAAACAGTTTATTGTTCCAGATGTTGCCTGTAAAATCGGTCTTGAAATTGAAGTTCAGGCGATTGAAACGGTACTTTGGAGTGTAAATGAAATTGTTTTTATTGTCATCGTCATTACCGAGTTTTATCTTCTCGTGGTCATAGTATGACATATATCCGTTGAAACCATAGAAATCCATTGCCTGGTCATTGGCAAGGGTTGCGGTAGTTGACCAGCGTACCCCGGGTATCAGAAACTTGTTGTCGTATGAAATGACGAACAACTGCGATCCTTTGGTGAAGAATGATGCTTCAAGATAGAGGCTCTGGCGTGTGTTGGGGTAGTTGCTTCCGTCGCCGAAATCAAAAATATTGAGCAGGGCACCGAGCTGAAAACCTTTGTCTGCATCGAAAGCGACAACCGGAAGTGGACCGAAATTGAATCCTTTCTTTACAATCTCTTTCTTGCTGTTGTCGGTATTTTCAATGTCGGTACTTGCCGTTTCCTGTGCATCAATGCCTGTGAATGCCAAAGCGCATATTATTGCAATAATGTGTTTTTTCATATGGGAAGAGTCTTTGTTTTACTTGAAAAACAGATTTTTTATCTCATCGTATTTTGCAAGAAGAGAGTTGCAACGCAACAGTTTGAAATCGGATATAATCAAACGTGTTGCCCTGTAAGTATCATGTGCAACAGCCGGTGCAGGGATTGTCACAAGTATTGCAAGAATGGCCCATAATGGTGGCATGCATACAAAAGCAATAATCGTGTATATTATCATCAGTAAGGGCCACAGGACGAGCAGGAGTACATAACGTACAGAGTTGTGGAATGCAAGATCCTTGAACTTGCTTGTCAAGAAAGAGGCGGCAGCCGTAACCGGCAGCGTCAAAAGCATTGTGGCAAAAGTGTAGGGGAGTGTTAAAAGCAGCAACAAGGTCTTCAACAACAATGAGAGGTTTGTTGGAGGCGCTGCTATTGATTTGAGACTTATTCCTCTCTTATTGCGCATCTCCGACGCTTCATCGGCAACCACAATGAGTCTCTTTGCAACTTCAGGCTTTTTCTCATTGAGTTCCTCAAAACGTTCTGCAGCCTCCTTGTTTGCCGCTACAAGCGGGGCGAAGCCTGCAGGAGTATGCTTTTTCAAGAGTTCTCCCGATACGGCTGCGCATATCTCGTTCTTGGCATTGTACTCATTGTCGTTTGGAATAAATAGGATGTTCTCTTTCATACGCTCGTCAAGCGATGATCTCATCAGGTTCATAAGTTCCTGTGGTGTCTTCTCTCTGTTCCCGGCAATGAACTCGCCTACATTTATGGGGTTGCCGACCTGTACAGTTGCGGTGGAACGGAAACGGTAGAAATTACCGTATCTGATTCCTATCGGTACAATATAAAGCGGTGTGTCGCCAAGGAGTTCCTTTGCCTGCAGGGCAATACGGAATATGCCTTTTGATAGCGGCAACATCGAATATTTTGTCTGGTGTGTGCCTTCGGGGAATATGCACAAGGGGACTTTGTCCTTCAATACATCTGCAGCAATCTCAATGGTCCTGTTATTCTTCTTTACCTCCTCGACGCCATCGCGCATGCGCATGATTGGCATCATTTTGAAGAGCCTGAACAATTTTGCCAGTTTGGGATTCTTGAATATGTCGGCACGTGCAACGAACACTTTGGGGTTGCGGTCCATGGCAACCATTACCATGGCATCCATCAGTGCGCCTGTATGGTTGGGTGCAAAAATTACAGCGCCATCTTTTGGAATACGTTCCAGACCGTAATAGGTGAGCCTGCGGAACGATACCTTTGTGGCAATATCGACACAGAAGTGCAGAGCCTCATACCGCCAATCGCGGTCCTGTAGTTTCTTTGTTTTGCCCATAAATCATGCTTTTGAACGACGGAAAAAGTATGCGATTGTCAACCCTGATACAATATGCCATATTCCCCAAAGGGCTGCAACGATTACCATACCGCCATTGCTTCCCCAGATATTGGGTGAAAAGATTGCCGGGTTGAACAGCAGAGCCAATGCCAGGCCTGAGTTCTGTATGCCTATTTCAATTGCCAGGGTACGACAATCCTTTACAGGCAATTTGGCGAATTTTCCGCCCATGAAACCGGTACTCAATGCTGTTGCATTATGTATTACAACAATAACCAGAGCAGACAGAATTGCTGCATATACCTCCCATCTTTGTTCAAGGCCGGAAAGGACCTGAGTCAATGAAACCACTACCATCCCTATGAAGAAAAGGATAGACAATACCTGTGTAGGCTTAATTATCTTTTTTGCAAGATTGGGAAATTTGTGCGAGAAGAGAAGTCCAAGCACAATGGGCACGCCCAGAATAAGTACAATCTGTGACAATATCTCGGCAAAAGGTATGTCTAAAGTGGGAATGTGATTGTTCAACGATGCATACTTGCTGTAGTGTGTGCCCCAGAACCAGAAGTTGAAGGGTGTTATTATGGATGCAAAAAGAGTGGATATGGCAGTCATTGAAACCGACAATTCGACATTGCCTTTTGAGAGTGACGAAAGGAAATTAGAGATGTTGCCTCCGGGGCATGATGCAACAAGAATCATACCCAATGCGACCATAGGTGTAATGAACGGGTTGAGCAAGATAGTCAGGAGACATGTGAATGCAGGCAATGCAAACCATTGCAATATGAGACCGAAAATTACAGATTTCGGTTTCCTGAAAACACTCTTGAATGTAGACATTCTTATACTCAGTGCAACACCGAACATCACGAATGCCAGAATAAAGTTTACGATGACCATTTCCCCTGAGCCCAAATTTATGTTGAGCGTGTCAAGGCTTTGAAGGTGTTCTTTCATGTAATGATATTGTTTCTGCAGTTCCAAAGAAACCGGAATGCTATGCGAATATAGGTTTATTTTCCGACATAATCAAATAAAAATAACTCCTTAATTTAATTCAATGATACAATTGTTATACACGAATTCTTTATAAACCAATAAATTATAGCAACTTCTTTACAAGGTCAAACATCTTGTAAGGCATATAACGGAAAGGCAGGTCGAGCAGAGTTGGCGTTGTCACTACCGCGCGTTTGTGTGAGAAGGCATCGAAACTGAGCCTGCCATGATAGTGCCCCATTCCGGAATTGCCGACACCGCCGAAAGGCAGGTTTTCGTTAGCTATGTGCATGATAGTGTCATTTATACATGAACCGCCTGCCGAAGTGAGCCTTATCACCTCCTTGCCGTGCTTTACCTTGCCGAAATAGTAGAGTGCAAGGGGTTTCTCGCGCTTACGTATGAACTCTATCGCCTCGTTCCTGTCATCGAACGGTAGCATGGGCAATACAGGACCGAAAATCTCCTCCTGCATGACGGGCGAATCGGGACTTACATCCTTGAGGAGAGTGGGTTCGATGTAGCGTTCTTTGGCATCGTACCACCCTCCGAGGGCAACGTTTCCATTCTTGATGTAACCGCTGACACGTTCGAAAGCCTTGTCGTTGACCAGACGTACATAGTGTTTGCTTGCCTTTATATCGGTTCCATGCAGGCGTACAAGCGCCTTGCGGAATGCCTCAACAAATTCATTCTCGCGACTTCGGTGAATGAGAAGATAGTCGGGGGCAATGCATGTCTGTCCGGCATTGAGCGTCTTGCCCCATGCAATGCGGCGTGCAGCAATCTCAATATCAGCATCCTTGTCCACAATGCATGGGCTCTTGCCACCAAGCTCAAGGACAACCGGAGTGAGGTTCTTTGCCGCAGCAGCCATGACCTTGCGGCCAAGCGATGGGCTTCCGGTAAAGAATATTATGTCGAAACGCTGTTCAAGAAGTGCTGCGTTAACATCGCGGTTGCCCTGAACTACAGCTATGTAGCGCTGGTCGAATGTCGCTTTTATCATCTCTTCGATGACGCGCGATACGTTGGGAACGTAAGGCGACGGTTTCAGAATTGCAGTGCATCCCGAAGATATTGCCCCGACCAATGGATTCAGCAACAGCTGCACCGGGTAGTTCCACGGTGATATTATAAGTGCATTGCCAAGAGGTTCGCTCACCACACGGCTGCGCGAAGGCATCATCTTGAGAGGAGTGCAGACACAACGGCTTCTCATCCAACCGCGCAGATGTGACAGATGGTTCTTTATCTCGCCGCTGACGATACTCAGCTCTGTCATTATTGCCTCTTCATAAGATTTGTGGAGGTCGGTCCACAATGCGTCGCAAAGCGGTTTCTCCCACTCTTTCAATGCTTTCTGCAACTTTTTTAACTGAAGTTTGCGGAACTTGCGGTCGAGTGTCTCATTGCTTGCAAAATAAACACGCTGCGCTTTAACAATGCTCTCTATTTCGGCAACCGGCGTATTCTGTATACTCATCGCTTTCTTGTTTTTCATTTGACTTCGTCGAAACTGCTTTCGCTCGCTGTGTGCGTGAATAAATTCCCGCCCTCTCGCTTACTCGCAGTTTTCTCATTTCTCATTTCTCCTTTCTCCTTTCTCATTTCCCCTTTCTTCTGTCGTCCTGTAAAGTTGTCCATTGCATGGAAAATGCCGACAACCTCTCCAAAGATATAATCAAAAAGTGAAGTTGGCAACAATGCCTGACAGAAACGTATGAAGTGATAGCCGAACGGGATACCTTTGAAGTTCCTGTTTTTCTCGATTCCGCCAATTATCTTGCGTGCAGTGGGTTCGGGCTTGAGGATGGGGAATATGCGTGACTTCACACCGTCGAACATACCGGTATTGATAAAGTAGGGGGCTATTGTGGTGAAACGCACCTTGCTCTTCATCTGCTTGAGTTCTATGCGTACACTGTCACTCCAGCCTATTACAGCCCATTTGCTTGCTGCATATACCGACATGCGGGGGTTGGAAATCATTCCGGCAGCCGATGCAATGTTGCATATGTGTCCATGGTTGCGATCGATCATTCCGGGAAGGAACTGCTGCGCAATTACCATAGGGGCTATCGAATTGATTTTCATCGTACGCTCAATGTCGCTCACGCTCTGTTGGTCGAATGTGTTGTTATTGGCAACTATTCCTGCACAGTTTATCAGGATATCAACGTTACCGCATTCACTTGTGGTCATACGGGCAACCTTTTCAACCTGGTCGCTGTCCGACACATCCACTTTATATCCTATTACTTTACCGATATTCTTGAACTCCTTGATTGTGGATGCGATGCTTTCCTCATTGATGTCCCAGATAATAAGACATCTTGCACCCTTCTCAAGTGCCATACGGCCCATTATTCTTCCTATCCCCGATGCTCCACCTGTGATAAGGACACAATTACCTTTAATTTTGGTCATAATAGTTATATTTTTACGTAAATTATGTCTTTTTGTTCTTTTAGGAGTGCAAAAGTAGTGTAAAAAGTACAAATATACAATAATCTTTTGCACAAAACTTACAGAAATGTGCAGACAAGATTCTATTCTACTGATTTTACAGTCTTGTATGGCAGGCCTTCGATGCGTTCCAGAGGGTACTGCCCCTCAAGCAATCCGCTTATCACAGTATCACGTGCGCCTGCACTTTGGAACGGATAAAGCTCAAACAGAGGCATCACGGATGCAAAGTGCTCCATAATCTCGGACTGGATACTCTCGTAGTTGCTCCAATCGGTATCGGCAGTGAAACAGTAGAATTGGATTGGCAGACCGCTCTCTTTCGGTTCAAGCGTGCGCACCATTATAAGCATGTCCTGCCTTACCTGAGGATGCTGCCTGAGATATATGTCGGCATAGGCGCGGAACAGCCCGGCATTGGTATCTATTGTACCATTAGTAAGTCCTTGAGGATTAGCGGTATTTACCACGCTTCCTTTAAGTTTCTGTTCAATCTTCTTTTCAATGTATGCGGCAAACTCCTTGTTGAGCCTTTTGACCCTGTTTATTACATTCTCGCTGCACGGTTTTATGCTGTCGATCTTGATTGTGTAGCCACGGGCAATGCGACGGCCTCCGCTATCGCTCATTCCCCTCCAGTTAAGGAAACTCTCGTTGATGAGGGTGTAGGGCGGCACGGTAGCGATTGTATTGTCCCAGTTCATTACCTTAACGATTGTGAGTGAAATATCGAATACAGATCCATTTATACTTGTCCCGGGCACCTCAATCCAATCGCCGAGACGCACCATGTCGTTCTCAAGTAAAAGGAAACCGCCGACAAAGCCCATTATGCTGTCCTTTGCTACAAGCATAAGCACTGCAGCAAAAGCACCGAGTCCACCGATGAGATAAAGAGGTGATTTGTCGGTGAGTATAGAAATGATGACGATGACGGCAATTAGGTAGACAATTATTTTCCCTATCTGTATAAATCCTTTTATAGGCCTGTCATGATAGCGGCTGTTCGTGAATGCCGAGTCACCGACTGCACTCAACACTGCATTCACAGCCATCACTACAGAGACTACAAAGTATATCCACACGACCCTGTCGAGATATACCGACCATATGCTGTCATAGGTAATCATAAAAGGCAACATGCCGTTGAGCATTATCGGAGGGGTAATGTAGGCGACTTTGCGCATACGGTTGCCTATGGTCATTTTATCGAGAAAAAGATATCTCTTGTGTTTCAGTATGCGTCTTGTTGCAAACAGGACAATACGATACAACAGTTCGGCAATAACCAAAGTGACGGCTACCACTACAAGCACAAGTATCAGGGTGTCTATTTTCGCTGCAATCTTTTCGGGGATTCCGGCTTCACTCAGAATCCATCTTATCTTGTCGTAAAAGAACTCTGCAATCTCCTGTTTCATTTTTTTTATTATAAAACAAATTCGAATGCTACTTTTCTTTTTTGGATAAAGAGGATTTTTGTATATCTTCGCATGAATATTACCAAACAGATACCGTTATGATTAAAGAAGGATTGACACATACGAGCAAGATTAAAGTGACATTGGAGAATTGTGCATCGGCAGTGGGGTCGGGCGGTCTCGATGTCTTTGCCACGCCATCAATGGTAGCGCTCATGGAGAATGCAGCGATGAATGCTGTTGCACCGTTCCTGCCCGAAGGCTCAACCACCGTAGGAGCAGAGATAGACACAACGCATATCAAGCCTTCTGCTTTGGGTGCGGAGATTGAGGCTACAGCAACATTGACAGCAGTAGAAGGCCGTAAGCTGGTATTTGATGTTGAAGCACGCGATGCGTCAGGCACAATAGGCAAGGGAACGCATGTACGTTTCATTGTAGACATCGAACGCTTTATGGCAAAGGTGAAAGCGGAACCGAAGGTCGACGCCCAGAGGGGCTAAAGTCAAAGGTGAAAGCAGAAGCAGGTTGGAGGAATTCAAAGAAGAGAACCAGTGTTTCACTTATAGATAAACCTCACACATGTGAGGAGTTTTAGTTTTTTTAACACGACATCGGGAACAAACAGCCACGTATGCATGTTTAGATATTGCAACTCACCCGCAGCAGGGTGCCTGACAACAGTCCGGTATCATGCACGTTGCGAAACGGCGGATGAGAAAAGCATAGTAGTTTTGTCGTGTTTTATTTTGTGTTTGTGTTTAGGTTACCCTCTGATGTGAATCACAGGGTAACCGCTTTTTTACATTCTACAGCTCCAGCAGAAGATGCCCGGGAACTGCTCCTTCAGTTCATCGGCAGGCAATTCCTTATCGAAGATTCCGAAAAAGGCCGAACCGCTGCCCGACATTGAAGCATAGATTGCGCCCATCGAATATAGTTTCTCCTTGATTTTCTCCATAGAGGGATGTGCTGCAAAGACACTCTTCTCAAAATCGTTCTTCATGCGGCCTTTCCACTCCCTGATAGGCAAAGTGGCAATATCGGTAAGCGGTGTCTCCGGAGCAGCCGGGGATACAAGCGAATAGGCCTCTTTTGTAGAGATGTGGATATCAGGTTTCACAAGCGCCAATGTATATCCACAGATGTTGCAAGTAGTGGGAGTGAGGATGTTCCCGATACCGGTGGCATAGGCAGGGGTGTTCCTGATGAAAAATGCGCAGTCGGCTCCGATGCGTGCCGCATACTCCTCAAGCCTCTCATCACTCAAACCCAATGCGGCAATCTCGTTCAGCATCTTCAAGGCAAAGGCAGCATCGGCACTTCCGCCACCAAGACCGGCACCTGTAGGGATATTCTTGTAAAGCGACATCTTCACCTTAGGCAGGCTGTAGTCGGCAGCCAGAATCCTGTATGCCTTGACAACAAGATTATCATTGTCATCACCTTCGAATACCGCATTGTACATTGTAAAATCGCACTCAGGAGCATCACCGTCATCCACGGGTGTTATCTCCAGTACATCTTCGAGTGGGATAGGGTAGAAGATTGTCTCAAGATTGTGGTATCCGTCGGGGCGTTTGGAAACGACATCAAGTCCAAGGTTTATCTTTGCATTGGGAAAAGTAATCATATCTGCAATTTTGAAAAGGATTCAGTAAAAATAGGCCAACAAGCACTACAAAAGTATTAAGAAATCATATATCGGCAAAATTAGCACATGATGTTTTTTGTAATGAATGACAATTAACACTAAATTTGCATCACCATGAAACAGAGTGTAAAGATAACAAAAGAGAGCGGATTGATACTCGAAGGAGGCGGAATGCGCGGTATATTCACTATTGGAGTCCTCGACAACTTTATGGACCGCGGTATACGTTTCCCATATATAATAGGTGTCAGTGCAGGAGCATGCAATGCCCTGTCATACATGTCGAACCAACGCGGCAGGGCAAAGTTCTCCAACATTGACATGATGGAGAAATACCACTACATAGGCATCGGCAAGCTACTGACAAAAGGCAACATAATGGACTTCGACCTGCTTTTCCACAAACTGCCTGAGGAAATCTACCCTTATGACTATAATGCATTGGCACGCAGTTCCGAGAGACTTGAGATAGTCACAACAAACTGCCTGACAGGTGAAGCAAATTACTTTGAGGAGAAGAACGACCCCAAGCGTGTCATTGATATCGTGAAGGCTTCGAGCAGCCTGCCTTTCGTATGTCCCTTGACATATGTCGACGGCATTCCCATGGCCGACGGAGGTGTTGCCGATTCGCTCCCCATCGAGCGTGCCATTTCCCAAGGCGTGACAAAGCCGGTCATCGTGCTAACACGCAACAAAGGCTACCGCAAACCGGCAAAGAAGACAAGGATACCCTTCTTCATGTACCGCAAATATCCCAAGCTGAAAGAGGCTATCCGCAACCGCAACTCAATATACAACAAACAGATAGAACTCATTGAGCGCATGGAAGAAGAGGGCAATGCCATTGTAATCCGTCCCCAGCGCCCCATTGAGGTTGACCGCATGGAACGCGACACAGCCAAGCTGCTCGCACTCTACCAGGAAGGCTATGACTGCGCTGCGCAGATAACATTCGAAAAAGAGTAAAGAATATCCGTAATCACCCTGCACCAAGTGCAAATGATGCGAAAAGAACTGTTATTCTCGTCATATCTTGACGGGAATGAGAAATCATATGAAATCATATGACCTGACACGAGCAGGCATCACTCCCGCCCCCGATAGAATGGCAACCGAACGCGGTGCTTACTATGCAGCGAACATGCACTCTTTTGCAGCTGATAAAAAGAAGCAACTTATTGTTTAAACATCACTTAAAGGCACTCCCACTCAAATAAGTTAGAGTCAACAAACAGAACTTCTGCGCATATTTTGTTCGATATATCACACAAAAATGTATTTCTGCATTTAGCAATAAGTAAGATTATTATAACAAAATGTGTTACCAATCCCCTCTCAATGCATTAGCCACTGCTGACTGGTATTTCTCAATTGTGGTTGCTTTGAGGATGGGCTTCCTGAGGCGTTTGGGGAGGGTGGGGAGCAGGTACCCCCAATAGGGTTTCATCTTTGTGAGGAATTGGGTGTTGCCTTGGAGGCGGGGGAAAAGTTGGGCGAACATCTCGTCGTGCATTGCCTGAACAAGTTGGCACAGTTCGCTGTCGGTGAGTTCACAGCCCCGGTTGTATTCAATGCCCAAGGCGGGGTTGGCAAGCAAGCCGCGACCTATCATTATTCCTTTTAGCGACGGGAACTGCTGTTCAAGGCTTTGTATGTCGCTGAGCGTGGTTACATCACCATTATATATTACAGGGTGCTTGCATGCATCCATAAATTCTGCAAAGGCTTCTACATCTGCCGCTTTCTTGTACTGTTCTATGCCCAGACGTGGATGCATTGTTATATGTGACAACGGAGCATCATTGAGCATCGGCATTAGTGCACGCCACTCATCCTTGTTCTCCCAGCCAAGGCGCATCTTCACCGAGAATGTGAAATCCTTGTAACCGGCAGCAGCCTCCAGCAATGCTGCAACCATGTCGGGGTGGGGCAACAGGCCTGCACCATGTTTCTTGCGCACTTGCAGTGGAAAAGAGCATCCCATGTTTATATCCACCCTATCATAGCCTTCATTGGCTATAAGTTCCATAAGAGGATGCATTTCATCGGGTGTGGCTGCTATTATCTGCGGAACAAGGTTCTTCACGCTGTTATTCTTGCGCTCGATGTCGCGGATATCTTTGCTACGTATCTCGCCATGTTCATAGCGCAGAAAAGGAGTGTAGTAGCAGTCGATGCCACCGAACACACTGCTGTGTACATTACGCCATACGGCCTCGGTGAATCCTTGCAGGGGTGCTGAATATATTTTCATTTCAAGAAACTGTTTATCTGAAATAACCGTCGGATTTATCATTTTTGAGTGATAGAACGCAAATATACATTTTTTTATTAAATTTGCGAATAGATGTGAATCACCACACGTGGTGTTTAACAAAACAATGTAAGACGACAAAAACAACAACTGATATGAAAAGATTATTATTTACGCTTATTTCCTGCACTCTGTTTGCCGGTGCGGCATTGGCACAAAGTGCAATGGAAAAGGCCGATTCATTGTACGAATGCGGCAACTACGAAGAGGCAATCAAGCTATTCAGACAGTGTGCCGAGGATGGTGACAGTATTGCATATAACCGCTTGGGATATATGTATGCACACGGGAAAGGTGTTGATGTAGATGAAAAGGAATCTTTCAGGCTCTGTATGATTTCGGCCAAGATGGGCTATCCTAAAGCACAAGCCAATGTGGCTGCTTCATATGCCGAAGGAATTGGAGTGGAAGCTGATAGGGAGAAAGCAATCGAGTGGTATACAAAGGCCCTTGACAATGGATTCGACGAGGCCATGATAGGTTTGGGAATTATATATCTGAGCAGAGAAAGCAAAGAAGATATTGAAAAAGGTATAGCTTATCTGGTGCAATGCGCAGAACAAGGTAATGCCGATGCAATGCACATCCTTGCAACGGTATATGAAGGGACTACCGATGTGGAGATTGATAAGGATATTGAAAAGGCTATCCAATGGTACACGGTAGCAGCAGAAAAAGGACATGCAGATTCACAGATAAACCTGGCCATAATGTACTTGAGAGGCGAACATCTGCCTGTGGATTACGATAAGGCATTCGAACTTCTGTCGGGTGCGGCTGAACAAGGCAATGATGATGCATTATATTACCTTGGCCTGATACATGAGGACGAAATAAGCGGAAGAATGGATATTGAAAAGGCGCTTGAGTATTATACAGCAGCTGCTGAGCAGGGAGAGACGAGGGCTATGATGAATATCGGACGCTTGTACGAATCGGGAGATTTAGGCGAACCGGATTTTCTAAAAGCATTGGAATACTACACTGCTGCAGCAAAGAATGGACATACCGGAGCACAACTTCTTTTGGGAATCACTTACATTAAAGGCGAAGATGTGATAAAGAACCCCGAAGAGGCCTTGAAATGGTTCAACATGGCTGCAGAAGCTGGTGATACCGATGCTATGAACCAACTTGCATTGATGTATATTGAGGGAGCATACGTAGCAGAAGATTTCAAGAAAGCCAACGAGTTATTGAACAAAGCGGCTCTGCTCGGGAATAATGATTCATACAAATTGCTGGGCTACATAAACGAAAATGGATATTCAGGAGAGGTAAACCTTGCCAAAGCCGAGACATACTACAGAATGGCAGCGCAAGACGGTACTGTAGCGTCACAGATGAATCTGGCTCGAGTGTTATTGAACGAGTCATACAGTGAGAAGAACCCCGAAGAGGCCTTGAGGTGGTTAGAGGCGGCTGCAGAGCAGGGGAGTGCAGAGGCTATGAAGGAGATTGCGTTGCTTTATCTAATGGGAGACTATTTTCCTACGGACTTTGAGAAGGGATTCAAGTTGCTGAAAACTGCTTCGGAACTGGGAAATGAAGATGCTACTTACCATCTTGGAATAATGTATGAATATGGTGAAGTAGGGGAGCCGGACATTGCCAAGGCTATGGAGTGTTACAGAAAAATAGCAGAAACCGGCAATGTGGCAGCACAGATAAAAATGGGCAAACTGTACATACAAGGGGATGAAGATGTCATGAACATTCCAGAGGCCTTGAATTGGTTCAACAAGGCTGCAGAACAGGGTGACAGTGATGCAATGCTTTACATAGCAACAATCTATGCATTCCCTGAATGGGAAGGCGCCAACGACTCTTTGGCAATTGAGTGGTACAGCAAGGCTGCTGAAAACGGAAATCTCAAAGCAATGCAAATAATCGCAGATTGCTATTACAATGGTACGGGTGTTGAACAGGACACAGATAAAGCTCTTGAAATTTACAAGCAAGCAGCAACGGCAGGAGACGGGGATGCCAGCCTTGCATTGTTCACACATTATCTTGAGACCGACATGGAGGATGCGGTACATTGGCTTGAGTATGGTGCAAACGCAGAGCATCCGAAATCAATGTTCGTAATGGGAGCATTCTACCTCCAGTTACAACCTGATTACGAAAAGGCTATCTATTGGCTCCAAAAGGCATCTGATGCCGACTATCCCGATGCAACCCGTGTATTGGCCGATTGTTATATCGATGGCATAGGAGTTGAAGAAGACACCGATAAAGCACTGGAACTGTATTCCGATGCAATATTAGCAGGTGATGCAGATGCGGCATTCAAAGTGGCATTGCTTTATATCAATGGTGAAAAGGTTGAAAAGAACACAGAAAAGGGCATTGAGTTGTTGACAATATTGGCTGAGAACGACCACTTGGATTCACAATACCTTTTGGGGGCGTTACATATCTTTGATGATAGTATAGAGCAGGATTTTACAGTTGGTATACAATGGCTGAAAAAAGCTGCAGAGAATGGTCATGTTGAGGCAATGGTTGCCCTTGGTCATTGTTATGAGGATGGTCTGGGGGTACTCAAGAACTCCAATGATGCAATTTTCTGGTATAGGAAAGCAAGCAACTTAGGCAGCGAAGAGGCAGCCGAAAAACTGGATTCTTTAGAAGAATATTAAATCAAATGGGGGTGACCAAAAAGCAAATTTGGTACCCTAAATTTGGCAACACTCGTTGTAAAATAGCAAAGTAAACTTTGCATTTAACTCGTTTGCATAAATTTCAAGCATATGCATATATTTCAGCAATGTTGAATGATCGTGTTTCTTACGCATAAAATAAACCCCAAAGTTTGATCAAACTTTGGGGTTTACTTCATTTTGGGTCACCCTTTTTTAATTAACTGAAATGTAAAATGTAAAGACTGAAAGCAGTTTTACTTGTCATTCCGACAGAGCAAAGCGACGAGGAATCTTCAAACTTATATTAAACATAAGACACAAACGGTGAATACCTCCGAAAATCCAAAAATCCCGTCAATCTACAGGAAAGAGTGCAAATTTCAAACTTATATTAAACATAATATTTATTATCATGCGTAAGTATTGTAATAATAGAATAGTGTGTTTTAAGGAGATTTGGCAATATTTGAGCATTTCTAAAATTAGAACAAAATCGAAAACTTCATTGGTACTTCTGCAATTAACCATACAAATAAAAAGATATTGCAATAATTTTTAATAAATTTGCAACCGCAAAATAAAAACGAAAGAATTATGCCTGAATTATCAGAAAGAGCTGTTCTGATGCCTTCGTCACCGATACGTAAATTAGCGCCCTTTGCAAATGCAGCAAAAGCCCGCGGTGTCAAGGTATATCATCTCAATATTGGACAACCGGACTTGAACTCTCCGGAGGTTGCCCTTGAAGCTATAAAGAAATTTGACCAGAAGATTCTCGAATATAGTCCCAGTGACGGTTTTCTATCTCTTCGTGAGAAACTCGTCGGATATTATGATCAGTATCAGATTAAATTGAAACCGGATGACATCATAGTCACCTCGGGCGGTTCAGAGGCTGTGCTTTTTGCATTCCTCACATGTCTTAATCCAGGTGACGAGATTATTGTTCCGGAGCCGGCATATGCCAACTATATGGCATTTGCAATTTCGGCCGGTGCTGTAATACGTCCCATAAGGTCATCAATAGACGAATCATTCGCATTGCCGCCAATGGAGCGTTTCGAGGAACTTATCAATGAGCGTACACGCGGTATCCTCATCTGCAACCCGAATAACCCGACCGGTTATCTATATACACGTAATGAGATGAACCGTATACGTGACCTTGTAAAGAAGCATAACCTCTACCTTTTCTCGGATGAGGTTTATCGTGAGTTCATTTATACGGGGTCACCATACATCTCGGCTTGCCACCTCGAAGGCATTGAGGAGAATGTTGTGCTTATTGATTCTGTATCAAAGCGTTACTCGGAATGCGGCATCAGAATCGGTGCGCTTATAACCAAGAACAAGGCTGTGCGTCAAGCTGTTATGAAGTTCTGCCAGGCACGTCTTAGCCCTCCCTTGTTGGGCCAGGTTGTTGCCGAGGCTTCTATCGAGGCACCACGTTCATATGCAATAAATACATATGAGCAGTATATCGAACGCCGTAACTGCCTCGTCGACGAACTCAATAAATTGCCCGGGGTCTACTCCCCTATTCCTATGGGTGCTTTCTACACAGTTGCGCGCTTGCCGATTGATGACAGCGACAAATTCTGTGAATGGTGTCTGACTGATTTCGAGTACGAAGGTGAGACTATTATGATGGCTCCGGCATCTGGTTTCTACAGCGAAGAGGGTTACGGAAAGAATGAGGTACGTATTGCGTATGCAATTGACAAGGCCGACTTGAAACGTGCAATATTCCTGCTTGGAAAGGCTCTTGAGCAATACCCTGGCAGAGTGGCCCTCTAATTGATTGTCGATCCGATTTAAATTCACAAAAGTTATTATAATAAAAAATACCGCCGACCGGCGGTATTTTTTATTGTTGAAAGATTCTCATTTGATTACTCCATTTCTCCGTAAAGTGACTCCTGAAGTTTCATGAGTTCCTTATACTGACTCTCCATATTGAGGTTATAGTAGCAGTTTGTAAGGTTTACCAACCACAGATCGTGTTCCTCGGAAGCTATTTCGCGAAGCTTCTCAAGATGAGGCAAAGCACTTCTGAAGAAACCGTCAAGAATCTTGTTGTCTTCGGCTGTCTTTCTTTTGTTGTTGATATTGGTTGAAGATTGTTCTTGGTTATACTTCTGAGCCTTACGCATGTAGCAGCTTGAAATGTTTGAAAGGGCATTCTTGTAGTTAGGATCTACCTCAAGAGTCTTCTCGTACCACTTGATGGCTGTATCATAGTCCTCTTTCTGTCCGGCAATATAACCTTTCAAATAAACGAAGAGAGGATTTGACGGATCTGATGCAATCAGGTTATCTGCCAACTTGTCAAGTTCCTCGCTCTTGTTGTTGCTGTCATAGTAGTAGATAAGAGACTGGCTATAGTAGATATCATCGGGGAATTTTGTAAGACCCTCCTTGCAGATATCCAACCATGCAATTGTGTCGCCCTTCTGGTTTACGGCATCAGCTTTGAAACGGAATGCATCTTTTGCATAGTCCGGGTGTTGCATGGCACCGTCAACATTTGCAAGTACCTTGTCGTAATCCTTAAGCTGCATACCGCAAAGTGACCTGTAATATGATGCCAATGGTACATTGGTTGTATCCTTACCTATGACATTTGCTTTATACAACTTGTCTGATGCATCGTTGAACATACCGAAAAGATCGTATGCTTTTTCAAATTCTGATGCATTGTAATAGTATGCACCTGCATTGAAGAACTGAGTGAACTGTGTTGCAAGTGTTGTGGTGATAAACTCTGTGTGCTTTGGCTTAACACGTCCCTTCTCATCCGGTGCATTATCATACTTCTCGAGTGTGGCAATATCCTTACCCAACTCATAAACATATGTGTAGAGCATCGATTCGTTGAAGTTTGCACCCTCGGCACGCTTGCGGTTCTCGTTGTTGATGACACCATTCTTGGCAGAAACACTTACAAACCATACATATGGATCGGTATTTACAAGCGGATTGGCAATTGCAGGCTTAATGGCATTGGCAACACCGATAGGGTCAACAGAAATCTTGGCCTCGGCATCAATAACCATGTTCATCAAAGCCTTCTTCTGCTTTTTCTGCTCTTTAATCTGTTCCTTAGTCAAAACCTGACCGATAGCAAATGAACTAAAAAGAACAAATGCTAATGATAATACTAACTTTTTCATATTCAAATTGTTTAAAGTTGTTGTTATTCTTTGTTACTGTTTTCGGTAATCTCCTGCACCTCAGTCTGTCCTTCAGTCTGGAGTTCCTCTGCAGGAATTTCCTCTTCAACTTCACGTGTTACCTTACATACAGAACCGATGCAATCATTCTTCTTGCCAAGGTTGATTATACGTACACCCTGTGTCGCACGGCCCTGAACCGGAATCTGGTCAACAGATGTGCGGATAGTGATACCCGACTTGTTGATGATCATGAGGTCATTCTCGTTGTTTACGTCCATGATAGCGACAAGGTTACCGGTCTTCTCTGTAACCTGAAGTGTCTTGACGCCCTTACAGCCACGGCTTACGGTAGGATAATCACCTGTTGCGGAACGCTTGCCGTAACCTTGCTCCGAAAGTACAAGCAGGCTGTGTTCTGTTTCGTCGTTCTTAGGAAGTACAACCATGCCTACAACCTCATCGTCATCGGCAATGTCCATACCCTTGACGCCGGTTGCAGTACGGCCCATGGCGCGTACTGTGCTCTCGTTGAAACGTACGGCCTTACCGCCACGATTAGCCAATATGATATCACTATCGCCATCGGTGAGTGCAACTGAAATCACGCGGTCATCCTCACGTATGGTAATTGCAATTATACCGTTTGTACGTGGACGTGAGTACTGTTCGAGACTTGTCTTCTTGATGATACCGTTCTTTGTACAAAAGACAATATTGTGACTCTCGATGAAGTTTTTGTCGGCAAGAGTCTTCACGCGCACGAATGCATTGACTGCATCATCGGCATCTATGTTGAGCATATTCTGTATAGCACGTCCCTTGGAGTTCTTGTTACCCTCGGGAATCTCATATACCTTGAGCCAATAGCACTTGCCTCGCTGTGTAAAGAAGAGCATGGTATTGTGCATGGTTGCGGTATATATGTACTCTATAAAGTCGCTGTCACGTGTATCGCTTCCCTTTGAACCTATACCGCCACGGTTCTGGCTACGGTATTCGGTAAGCGGCGTACGCTTGATGTAACCCATGTGCGAGATTGTGATGACCATCTCATCGTCGGCATAGAAATCCTCAGGGTTGAAATCGCTTGATGCACTGTAGTCAATCTTGCAACGGCGCTCGTCGCCATACTTCTCCTTGATTTCTATAAGCTCATCCTTGATGACCTGCTTGCAAAGTTCGTCATCGGTAAGGATTGCCTTGTAGTATTCGATCTTGCGCATGAGTTCCTCGTACTCGGCATGGAGTTTATCCTGCTGTATTCCGGTGAGCTGTGCAAGACGCATCTCAACGATGGCTGCGGCCTGGATCTCTGTAAGATCGAAACGCTCCATGAGGGCTGCCCTTGCATCAGCAGGAGACTTGGCAGCCTTTATAAGACGTACGACCTCGTCGATATTGTCCGAAGCAATGATGAGTCCCTCTACAATGTGTGCACGCTCCTCGGCCTTGCGGAGCTCGTACTGGGTACGGCGGATTACAACATCATGACGGTGATCCACGAAACAGCCGATACACTCCTTGAGTGAAAGCAGTTTCGGACGTCCGCCGACAAGCGCAATACAGTTCACGCTGAACGATGTCTGCAGAGAACTCATCTTGTAGAGCTTGTTCAAGATGACATTTGCATTTGCATCACGCTTTACATCGATAACGATGCGCATACCGGACTGGTCGGACTCATCATTGATATTGGAAATACCCTCGATCTTCTTCTCGTTGACCATTGAGGCAATGTCCTTGATGAGTTCCTCCTTGTTCACGTTATACGGAATTGCAGTCACAACAATCTTGTCGTGCTGTGCACCGGACTCTATCTCGGCTACTGCGCGCATGATTACACGGCCACGGCCGGTCTCATATGCCTCTCGAACTCCATTGAGTCCGAAGATGTCGCAACCTGTAGGGAAGTCGGGAGCCTTCACATACTGCATCAGTCCATCTGTATCAATCTCAGGATTGTCGATATATGCCACACAGGCATCGAGCACCTCGTTGAGGTTGTGTGTCGGGATATTGGTAGCCATACCTACAGCAATACCTGATGAACCGTTCACAAGAAGGTTAGGGATACGTGTAGGCATAACAGTAGGCTCTACAAACTCGTCGTTGTAGTTCGGTTGGAAGTCTACAGTCTCCTTGTAGAGGTCCTGTGCAAGTTCCTCACCAATCTTGTGAAGGCGTGCCTCGGTGTAACGCATCGCAGCCGGCGAGTCGCCGTCAATGGAACCGAAGTTACCCTGGCCGTCAATCAGAGGATAGCGCATAACCCAATCCTGGGCCATACGTACAAGTGCACCGTACACCGATGAGTCACCATGTGGGTGATACTTACCGAGTACATCACCGACCGTACGTGCCGATTTCTTGTATGGTTTGTCCGAAGTGTTTCCCAACTCCATCATACCGTAGATAATACGGCGATGAACAGGCTTCAAACCGTCTCGAACATCGGGTAATGCACGCGCCACAATTACCGACATTGAGTAGTCAATATAAGAGGAACGCATCTCCTCTTCTACATTGACCTTAATAATTCTGTCGTTCTCAATCATCTAAACAAATATTATAAATTAAAATTAGTTTACTCTTTATATACCTTATTTATATAAAACATTGCTAAATTACTGAATTCCGACGGAATCTGCAAAAATTTTAAATATTATTAAGCCCTACAAGCGCATTAAACCGCCTTTTAAAGCAAAAAGCCTTAAAAAGCAGTTTAAATGCGTCTGACGGCCTCGTCATGAAATTGCCAGTTCCCAACCTTTTTCAACATCGGTCATTATTGCAGGCACTCCGTTCTCCATGTGCGACATGGCAGAGACAATAGCCTGCATCTCAACTTCATCGCTAATGGAAAGAACCTTTTCCGGAGGAATACCGCTCTTTTGGGAGACAAAGCGTATATATGCCTCAGTATCATTCTCTATCGGTGGAGCCCAACGGCTTATCCATTGTCGCAATGTCTTGAGCCTATGCCTGCGACTGTAGTTCATCAGTGTTATGAACGCTGCCCTGTAACCCCAGCTTGCATTGATGAAAGAAAAAAACTCGTTGTCTGTCTGAATTTCCGACAAGCCTTTCCACTTTGTCCCGTTCCGCCGTATATTCAGCGGATTGTTGTTTCTTAAACCTCGTGAGATTTTCATTTTTTGATGCAAATGTACAATCGGTCGGAAAAATCGAAATGCTACGTTACTAATCTAAGTTTGTCTGTCAAGATGACATTGCTCTCAAATAAAAATCTTATCTTCGCGGATGAAACAGCACAAGCTGTTTCATCACAAATTGAATTTACAAAACTATATTTTATATGAGAGTTGACATAATTACAACCTTTCCTGAGATGATGGAAAGTTTTTTCAATTCGTCAATTATGGGACGCGCACAGCGTAACGGTTACGCAGAAATTTGTTTACATAATTTACGTGATTATACAACGGACAAGCATCGCAAGACCGATGATTATCCTTTTGGCGGATGCGCCGGACTCGTTATGAAGATTGAACCGATTGACAACTGTATAAAACATCTCAAGGCTCAACGCGACTACGATGAGGTCATTTACACCACTCCTGACGGGCAGGTTTTTGACCAGCCAATGGCAAATTCGCTCTCAATGAAGCAGAATCTCATTTTTTTGTGCGGTCACTACAAAGGAATAGACCATAGAATCCGCGAACACTTGATTACCAAAGAGATAAGCATTGGCGACTACGTTCTTACGGGTGGCGAATTGGCTGTCGAGGTAATTTGCGACGCAGTTATTCGCCTAATTCCGGGTGTAATTTCGGACGAAACTTCGGCACTTAGCGACTCTTTCCAGGACAATTTGCTCGCTCCGCCGGTTTACACACGCCCTGCTGAGTATAACGGATGGAAAGTACCTGATGTTTTGCTCTCGGGACACGAGGCCAAGATACGCCAATGGGAGTTCGAACAGTCACTTGAACGTACAAAGATGCTCCGTCCCGACCTTTTGAAGTAATCATGAATTTTATTTACATGTTACATTCGTATATACAAAAGTAAACAAGCAATTTTATCGCTATTCATATGTAATCACACAACAAAAAGCAGCAACCTCAAGTTGCTGCTTTTTGCATTCATGTTTCCAATAAAAGGAAAAACCTTTTTCTTTTATCCAGTATTGTTTCGCTACATAATTGACAAATGAACAAGTTGCTTTTTGCCGGTTTGAGAAATTATCAGTTTATACCTCAAGAGCACCTATAAGTTCATTAATAGAGTTCATTTTGTGGCGCACAAGATAATCCTCGATATAATCGACAATCTCGCCGGTAACGGCAGGATTCATGAAGTTGGCCGTACCGACTTCTATGGCACTTGCTCCTGCGAGCAGGAACTCCACTGCATCGGCACCTGTTGTGATACCGCCGATACCGACAACAGGAATCTTGACAGCCTTTGCAACCTGCCATACCATGCGTAATGCGATAGGCTTGACCGCAGGACCGCTCATACCGCCAGTGATGGTTGATAGCACCGGACGGCGTTTCTCGGAGTCAATCGCCATACCCAGCAGAGTGTTGATGAGCGACACACTATCAGCACCGGCACCTTCTACCGCACGGGCAATCTCTGTTATGTCGGTAACGTTAGGAGAAAGCTTCACGATAAGAGTCTTGGGATATGCTTTACGCACTGCAGAGACAACCTCGGCTGCAGATGCCGCCTGCACACCGAAAGCCATACCTCCCTGTTTCACATTAGGACAAGAGATATTAAGTTCAATTCCAGGGATTTTATCAAGTGCAGCAACCTTCTCTGCGCAAGCAACATAATCCTCGATGCATGCGCCTGATACGTTCACAATCACGTTCGTGTCAAGATCCTTGAGTTGAGGATATATATTCCGGGCAAAATAATCGACACCCTTGTTCTGCAAGCCTACAGCATTTAGCATACCCATAGGAGTCTCCGCACTACGCGGATATGCATTGCCTTCGCGGTGATTAAGGGTTGTACCTTTTACTATGAAACCACCCAACTTGTTCAGGTCAACGAAATCGGCAAATTCAAGTCCGTAGCCGAATGTTCCCGATGCGGTCATAACCGGATTCTTAAGTTCAAGACCGCCAATTTTTACATCTGTCTTTACCATTTCAGTTCATCTATTGAAAATACCGGACCATCTGTACACACACACTTATGTCCCTCCTTTGTGTCCTCGACACAGCAGAGACAGGCACCCAGGCCGCAGGCCATCCTGTTCTCAAGGGAGACATCGCAACCGATCCCTTTCTCACGGGCATATCTTGCAACAGAGAGCATCATCGGCTTTGGACCACAAGTATATATATGGTCAAAATTCTCGCCCAATACCGAGTGGTTGGTTACATATCCCTTCTCGCCCAATGTAGCATCCTCTGTGGTGTATTCGACACGTCCTAAAGCCTCATACGCCTCTCTGAGATAGAGATCCTTTGCCGAACGCGCACCGATGAGAATAACGAAGTCGCATCCGCGTGCTTTCAGTTCCTGGGCAAGATAATATAATGGAGCAGATCCAACACCGCCACCTACAAGCAGATAGCGTTTGCCGGCACCTTCAGGCAGAGCGAATCCGTTCCCGAGAGGCATAAGTGTATTGACCTTGTCACCAACCTTCAAAGAACCCAACCATCGTGTTCCGTCACCGACGAGCTGGACAAGGAAACCGACCTCATTCTTTGCTGCATCGAAACTATGCACCGAGATTGGACGGCGCAACATTACTGTAGGAGTGCCGTCGATACGCAACTCCGCAAACTGTCCCGGCCTGGTGTCGGGCAGAGGTTTGCCGCAGCCCATAACCAACAGCACACAGTTGGCATTCACATGCTGCACCTCTTTTATTGTCAAATCGACAAGAACCTTTTTCATAATAATATATCAAATAGTGTTATCTTATATTTCAATAATCGCGAAGATAGCATATTTTTGAATCAGTATCAGGATTTTGCCCTAAATATTTTCGGAAAAGAGAATAAACCAACCGGTCATATAAAGCAAACAAGAGGGTGACCCGAAAGTCATCCTCTTGTTGTTGGGGGTGAATAAAAAGCAAAGTTCAAGGCTTGTGCAAGTGAGCTAAACATAAAGTTTACTTTAATGTTTTACAGCGAACGAAGCCAAGGCTCGCCGCAGGCAGTGCGCTTGTGCAGGCTTCAAAACCGCAACCGACGC
>JAFQEZ010000013.1 GCA_017398805.1 Bacteroidaceae bacterium
AACAGGTCAAACGCAGCACTCCCACCCCTCCGCCAGTAAACTGGCACCTCCCCTCAGGCAGAGGAGGAATTTAGGTTATGCCGTTTGGGTTGCGAAAAGCAAAACGAGTCAATGACAGTGCAAATATAGAATGACAAAACATAAGTTTTGTTATCGGCGAGTTCATTAGCGGTTGGTCGCACGAGGCACTCCCACCCCTCCGCCAGTAAACTGGCACCTCCCCTCAGGCAGAGGAGGAATTTAACTCATGCCGTGCGGGCCGCGAAAGGATGAACGAGCCAATGACTCTGCAAATATAGAATGACAAATTACGGCAAAACAGTTACATTATTACAAATACAAAAATAGGTTCCGCGCGCGGAACCTATTTTTGTACAATTATATCGGTTTTTCACTCTCTAATCTCTGGAATATTCGTATAGTCACCGCGGATAATCTTGAAATCAGGATGTACACCTGTAAATGCATTGTTGTCAATTTCGGTATCTTCGGGGACATATGCAATCTTCAAATTAGGACAGTTCTCAACACCCCAAGCCTCAATCTTCTTAGTACCGGGAGCAACAATGAGAACCTCCACACCATCGTGCCTATAAATAGTGTTCTTGTACATAGTCTCCATTGGCATAAGCTCCACACACTTCATAGCACCCGGAATATATGTCAATTGGAAGTCGCTGCCGTTCTTGCGGTAGACAACGCCAAGATAGCTTGCAAAGGTTGCATTCTCCGGGTCAACCTCTACATATTCTACATTGGGAGCGTTGTACTGCAAACCCATATAAGCCTCACCAAAAGATTTAATATTCTTGCCTATATTTATCTGCTTAATATTTGAGGGAAGCTGCATTGTGGGGCTGAATGATGTAATCTGATAGCCCATTGCACTGAAAGGAACTACAAAAATATCGTCACTGCTTTCTACTGCGCAAACATTCAGGTGGTATTCGTTATAGTTAACCCACACGCCGTTTTCCTTAGCCAAAACTACGTCAAATGAGGATGGAAGCAAGTGTGAATAGCTTGCTGTTGCAGCAAGAATCCATGAACCGCCATTTGTTGGGTCGCTCACATACCATTTGCCGTCGCAATATACATAGTTCCATGCGTGACCGCCAATAGGGTTTAGAATTCCATTACATACAAACGCAGGGATATCGATGCTGTGGAGCATTATGAACAGCAGGTTGGCATAGCCCTGGCATATACCTTTCTTGTTCTTGAACACTGCATACGGGTCATTATCTACATACTCATAAACATAAGTTATGTTCTGCACCACCCAATTGAAACATTTAGTATATTTATCTTTCTGGGTCGTGAGACCGGCAGTAAGTTCTTGGGTAAAGGCCTGAATTTCGGCATATTGTTCTGGAGTAATATTTGCACGGCCAAGAGTGTCTGTCATTTCGGCAATATAATCGGTCGGGACCTTGTTCATAATATACTTTGCCTGTACATGAGGCGAGCCGCTCAATGGTTTCTTGCCGTCATCCTCGGCAAACTCAGCACGTGTAATATCACCGTCAACCGGATTTTCAACAGCCGGATTATCGAAAATTGATTCATCTTCGCTGCATGCCGCAAAAGACAGAGCTGCAGCCACAAAGGGCAAAAGTAAAAGTTTATTTCTCATAATCGTTTATAAATATTGTTTGTTAATTAAAATCATTCAATACTTTGCTGCACCTCATCTACACCCTCTATCTGAGAAATGTGACTGAGGACCTCCTGCAACTCTCCTGATGAGTGTACACAAAATTCAAGGGTACAATAAACTATCTCATCATCACTCTTTGACGATATATTTGTGAGGGAGAGCTGCAATTTATTCGTTATACAATCTACAAGATCGACAAGCAGATGATAACGGTCGACAGCAACAACATCCACACGCACAGGATAGAGAAATTCCTTGTCCTCCTCGAAATTCACGGCAACGATATCATCACCACGCTGTGATGCCAAACGGATTGCACTCTTGCAGTCGCGACGGTGAATGGTTATAGTACCGTCGGGTTCCTTGAAACCGATAACTTCATCGCCCGGCAAAGGACGACAATTCTCACAACGCACAAATTCCAATTTACGCTGCTTGTTGAGGAAACTGTTGATGTGTGACTTTGCTTTGAAAGTTGAAACACTCTCAAGCCAATCACGCTTTGGGTGTATTGATTCATTTGAACCTATTTTCACGACATCGCCATATTCCAGTTCTGTTTTTACAGATTTCAGCAAACCGTTAATACGGGCATATTGGGCATGCAAGCCCAATTCGCTATGTATCTCAAAAGCAAAATCAAGGGCTGTTGCGCCTTTTGGCAAAAGGACACCTTTGCCGTCAGGGGTATATGCAATTATGTCGTCATTATAGAACGACGATGTAACACCGTCCATATACTCCACCTCTTTGCCTCGGGTTGCCATTTCCTGGAGCACAAGCTTGAATTTCTCGAGCCAATTGGTGATGTTGGTCTCTGTACTCTCGGCAATGCAACCGAACTGAGACTTGCGTATCATGCGCTCCGATGATATATGTATCTCTTCCCATGTTCCCTGCGGGGTAAGCAGCTTTACGTGGTAACTCTGATAACCGTTCTCCTTTGGAGAATCAATGAAGTTGGCTACACTGCCCGGCTTCTCCTTGAAACGGTCGGTGAGGATTGAGTATATCTTGAGACTCATATCCTTCTCGGAATAGTCGTGTGTATTCGGATATATTATTCGTATATAATATTTGTCATCGACATGACTGAAATCGCATCCACGTGCATGCATCTTGCGCCAAGCGCTGTAAGGGCCGCGGGAATATATCTCGGTGCGCGCCATGAGGATGTCATTGTTCTCAAGCAGGCGTTCTATCTCGAAAGTAAAGGATTTCAATGCCTTTTCACGTTCTTTCAGTTCCTTTTCCAACGCAGCCTCAATCATTGCATAGTCGCGTGGGCAACGGTAACGGAAAGAGAGATTTTCCATTTCGCGCTTGATGTAATAAAGCCCCAGACGATGAGCCAAAGGAGCATAGAAATAGTCAGTCTCACCGGCTATCTTCATCTGTTTGTCGGGACGCATACTGTTGAGTGTACGCATATTGTGCAAGCGGTCGGAAAGTTTGATAAGCAATGCACGGATATCGTAGTGAAGCGAGTTAAGCATCTGCTTGTAGTTGTCGATCTGGCTCGAATGGGCTACCGTACTCTTCTTTTTCTTCTTGGTGACCACATCGACAAGAAAGGCCACATCGTCACCAAAACGTGCGGCAATATCATCTATTGTATATGGTGTATCCTCGACAACATCGTGCAGGAATGCGGCTATGATGGGGTTTGCACCAAGGCGCAGTTCTTCGGCTACAATCTTCGCTACGGCGACGGGATGCATTATATACGGTTCACCCGACTTGCGGCGTTGCTCCATGTGTGCCGCACGCGCCAACTGGTAAGAATCGGCGATACGTGCAATATCCTCGGCTGACAGCCTTCGTGCAAGGCGACCAAGCAGTTCTTCTACCTCAAGGTCTATTTTCTTATACTCCATAAATACTATATATATAATCACACAATCTGCAAATTTGGCGAAATTTAATAAAGCGACAAAGCAAAATCACTTTTTTATTACATAAAAAAAGCATGAAAATACATATTTATATTTTCAAGAATAAATTCAGTACAATATTCTTCACTTTTTCGTCACAATTGAGTAACTTTGCAAAGTTTGCACGAATTATGGGCACACACCAAACAAAAGAGAAAAACAATAGTAAATTATGATAGCACAGATTGACCGGTTGCTTTTGGAAATCAAAGAGACAACAGCAACAAATGCAGAGGAACTTGAGGCATTGCGTCTCAAATATTTGAGTAAGAAAGGTATCATCAACGGCCTTATGGCGCAGTTCCGCGAAGTTCCTGCAGAGCAGAAACGTGAAGTGGGCGTAAAAATCAACGAACTGAAGAATGCTGCACAGGAGCACTTCAATACGCTCAAGGAGCAACTTGAAAACAAGGAAGAGGAACAGTGCGAGATAGACCTTACACGTCCTTCATACCCCACAGCCCTTGGCACACGCCACCCTCTCTCAATAGTAAAGAACGAGATTGTGGACATCTTCGCACGCCTTGGATTCTCTATTGCCAACGGAGTGGAGGTTGAAGATGACTGGCATGTATTCTCTTCAATGAACTTTGCCGAGGACCACCCTGCACGCGACATGCAGGACACATTCTTTATCGAAGCACACCCCGACATAATCCTGCGCACACACACCAGCAGTGTACAGAGCCGTGTAATGGAGACAAGCCAGCCCCCTATCCGCATCATCGCGCCGGGCCGCGTTTACCGCAACGAGGCGATCAGCTACCGCGCACACTGTTTCTTCCACCAGTTGGAAGGTCTTTACATTGACAAGAACGTATCGTTCACCGACCTGAAGCAGGTTCTCCTGCTCTTTGCACAGGAGATGTTCGGCAAGGACACCAAGATACGCCTTCGTCCTTCATACTTCCCGTTCACAGAGCCAAGTGCCGAAATGGATATCAGCTGTAACATCTGCGGCGGTAAGGGATGCCCGTTCTGCAAGAACACCGGTTGGGTCGAAATCCTCGGCTGCGGAATGGTCGACCCTAACGTACTAGAACTTTGCGGTATCGACAGCAAGGTATACTCGGGCTACGCATTCGGTATGGGTATCGAGCGTATCACAAACCTCAAATATCAGGTAAAGGACCTTCGTCTATTCAGCGAGAATGATGTAAGATTCCTCAAGATGTTCGAGAGCGCGAACTAAGCGCAGACATCATCATACAAAAAATGCATGCCTCGGTGGGCATGCATTTTTTGTATGATATGATAATGGAATTTATTTTTCGTCACTTCCGAGACATTTCCAGATAACCGCAGCAAGTGCACCGCCTGCAAATGGACCGACGATAAATATCCAGAGTTGAGCAAGAGCATCGACGCCACCAAAGAGAGCCGGACCGAAAGAACGCGCCGGATTTACAGATGTGCCTGTATAACGGATGCAAACAAGGTGCACAAGAACCAATGTCAAACCAATAGCCAGACCTGCGAAATTACCTGCACCCTTCTTGCTGTCAGTTGTACCCAACACTACAAGAACAAATACCATTGTGAATACAATCTCTGCAATAAGTCCACCAAAGAGACTCACACCTTTCTGGCACACATTCGCACCTATACCCTCAATTGCCGAACCACTTGCCTTGGTACATATAAATAGTATGAGAGCACCGACAACAGCTCCTGCAAACTGATATGCCATATACATCAATGCCTCCTTTTTCTCCATACGACCGCTCATCCACACTGCAAGAGTGATTGCCGGATTGATATGGCAACCGCTAATACCACCGATGGTATATGCCATAGCAACAACAGCAAGACCAAAAGCCATAGCAGTACCTACCACCGTAGCTGCAAGAGAGGGATTAGCAGATGAACAACCAAGACTCACGGCTGCACCGCAACCCATAAGTACAAGAACCATAGTACCGATTGCCTCAGCGAGGTACTTTTTTGAATAGTACTTTTCCATAAGAAACGTGTTTTAAATTAATATAAAAGTTGTGTTATAAATATTCATTCCGGTTACCGATATTGCAAACGTACAAAATTGAATTATAAAAACAGTCAATTTTGGAATTTATTTTAACAACACCAAGTATTTTTATGGTAGAAAAGACTAAAAAGAACGCAAAAATGAAAAAACAGAGAATAGATAGACAAAAAAAGGCGAATGCTTATCATTCGCCTTATGGGTGGGTAAGCTACCTACATCGCGCCGCTACAACCAACTACCTTTGCTGCGGTCAAGCCCTGGAGGATTCGCTAGGAGCTGGCCGTATAGGACTTACCCATATACTTTAGTACAAATAACTGCTTATCCGAAGGGACGCCTCCCTAATGCGTTGCAAAGATAGACATTTTTTCTCATCCGGCAACTATTTTATACGATTTTATTTTGAGACGAAATGGAATTGGCCTTTATATATGTGATATTTTAAATTATTTTTGGACATATATTATGAAAAGTTTTTGTTATTTTTGCATGAGATTCTACAACAAAATCACTCGATAAAGACATTATCTAATTATCTATTAACCATAAAACATCTATTTATGAAGAAATTTTTACTTTCAATCCTTTGTTTGTTTTGCGTTGCCGGAATAAGCGCACAGACAAACATTGCATCAAATCCCGGTTTTGAGAACTGGGAAGGTGAAGTTGCTGTTGACTGGGCTGGTCCCATAGGCCACAATGCAACTGTTTCACAGAGTACAGACGCACGTACCGGCAACTACTCTATCGCAGTATCAGGTGTTGCTTCAAGCAACAAACGACTTGCTTCAAAGAGCTATACACTTGCAGCCGGAACATATACATTCAGTGTATATGTAAAAGCAAACGGCGATGAAGCTGGTGTCTGTCGCCTTGGTTATGTATCTGTAGTTGACGGCAATGCCGGTTCATATACATACGAAAGCGCTAGCGCATCTGCAACAACGGCAGAATGGACAGAGAGAGTATATGAATTCACTTTGGCAGAAGAAACCGAAATTGCTCTTATTGTAATGAACAACAAGAATGGCGGCGGCGCCTCATTCCTTGTTGATGACGTTACACTCACAAACGGTGAAGCAACAGAAGGCGGCGAAGGTGAAGGCGGAGATGAGAACGAAGGTGAAGGTGATGTTACATACAAAACCATTGCAGAGGTCGTTGCAGCAGGCGCAGGCGAAGCAGCCACAAAGGGTACTGTTGTAGCGACATACGCACGCGGCTTCCTCATGAGTGACGAGACTGGCACTATCCTTGTATACCTTAACGCCGCACCAGCAGTAACCGTTGGCGACGCTGTTACCGTAAGCGGAAAAACAAGCACTTATGGCGGGCTCTTGCAGTTCGCAGCGGGCTCAACAGTCGAGAAGACCGGCACTGCAACTGTCACACACCCCACTGCAACCGTAATGGATGGCGCGGCAATGGACGCATACCTATCAGCACCTGTTGTAAAATATGTTGAGTACACTGGTACACTCACAATAAACGGCAACTACTACAATGTTGCCGTTGAGGGCGCAACAACAGCTATCGGAAGCATACAGTACCCACAGGATGCTATCAAGAACAACCTTACATCAGGATCTGTCGTAAAGGTTACCGGATACACTATCGGCACAAGCAGCAGCAAGTATGTAAATACAATGGCTGTTAAGGTTGAGACTGTTGATAACGGTGGCAACGAAGGCGAAGGTGAAGGTGAAGTAACCTACCTTACAATCGCAGAGGTTCTTGCAGCAGGTGCAGGCGAGGCTGCAACAAAGGGTACTGTTGTAGCAACATACGCACGCGGTTTCCTCCTGAGTGACGAGACTGGCACTATCCTTGTATACCTCAACGCAGCACCAGCAGTAGTTGCTGGCGATGCTGTTACAGTAAGCGGTAATACAAGCTTGTATGGCGGGATCTTGCAGTTCGCAGCGGGCTCAACAGTCGAGAAGACCGGCACTGCAACTGTCACACACCCTGCAGTAACCGTTATGGACGGTGCAGCAATGGACGCATACCTATCAGCACCTGTTGTGAAGTATGTTGAGTACACTGGCACACTCACAATCAACGGAAGCTACTACAACGTAGCCGTTGAGGGCGCTGCCACAGCGATAGGCAGCATACAGTACCCACAGGATGCTATCAAGAAGAACCTTACATCAGGATCTGCCGTAAAGGTTACCGGATACACTATCGGCACAAGCAGCAGCAAGTATGTAAATACAATGGCCGTAAAGGTCGAGACTATAGGTGGCGAGGATCCAGAGACACCAACAGAGACACAGGAGTACACAGTTACTGAGGCTCTCGCTGCATACGTTGACGGACAGCAGATTCCTGCAATTGTAACAGGATACATCGTAGGTGCAGTAAACAGCGCACCCGAGACGGGTTCACAGTTCGGTGCAGAGGCAACAATTGCTACGAACATCCTTATTTCGGATAACCCGGACACCAATGACTACACAGAGTGTCTTATCGTTCAGTTGCCTTCAGGTGACATCCGTTCAGCCTTGAACCTTGTTGACAACCCAGGCAACTACAAGAAGCAGGTTAAGATTACCGGTAGCGTTGAGAAGTACTTCAAAGTTGCAGGCCTCAAGAGCGTAACTGCATACGAGTTCACCGGCACAACAGGCATTGAAAACGTGAAAGGTGAAAACGGAAAGGTGAAAACTATTTTCGACCTCACCGGCCGCCGTATTGAGAGCATAACAGCTCCAGGCATCTACATTGTAGATGGCAAAAAAGTTTTAGTAAAGTAAAACAGAAACCATATCAATATAATAAGCGCGGCTCGCATGAGCCGCGCTTATTGTATTAATGAGAAGTAATTAACAACTTCAATAATTATTATCATTAACTGTTCTTCTTTACAAACTCTTCTGCAGGCTTGAGTGCATCGAGCTTACCAACATCGATAAACTCAAGATTATCGGCAACAACGCCATACACAGGATGCTTGGCTGCGAGCCACATATAGAAATTCATTATTGGGAAACGCGTGCCCTTAGCTTCATCTACAGGCAAGCCTTTCTCCCCTACATACTCCTGCATCAGTTCCGGTACTCTGTCGCTGAGTATATGTATTCCGGAGAATGCCAATGCACGGCAAGCCTTGGGGTCAATGTCGGGCGATGTCACATGATAGTCACCACTGTCGGTATTCATCCAACCTACCAGACGCAATGTTTCGGGATCGAAAAGCAGGAAACGCGTGGTTTTGCGTTCGCTGACAAGCAGGGTCGCAAGTGCCTCCTCCTTAACCTGTGACCCGAACCATTTGATATCGCAATTGGAGAGAATATCCACGTTATGTATAAGGAACTTGCCGCAGCCTTCAAGATAACGGCGTGCATGGAGCACGGCACCGCCTGTTTCAAGCAGCAGTTGACGTTCATCGCTTATCTCAAAAAGCATCTTTCCCTCGCATTTTTCGTCTCGAGACGCAACAATCCAATCCTGGGCATTGGTCCACTCCTCTACCTTATCGGCAAAATAGTGGATATTGACAACAGCCTCATCTATGCCCGAGGCATACAGTTTCCTTGCCACATGCTCAATGAGCGGTTTGCCACAAACCGGTACAAGTGCCTTGGGAAGCGTATCGGTAAGCGGTTTCAGGCGTGTACCCAGACCCGCTGCAAAAATCATTGCTTTCATAGTATATTCGCTTAATTCATTTCACGAAGATAAAGCAAAAAGACGAGAATTGAAAGGAGTGGCATTTATTCCCTAAACGACATCGCCACATTTCACTATTCTTACTGCTTGCTAAGGCACTTTATAACGTCCTTTCTACGTTTGAACTCCTGCATAGGCATAGGTTCCTGTCCGTTATGTTCAGTCATATAAGAATAGACAGAATTGAGCACACGCATTATTTTGCTGGGATCATGCCCCGAACCCTCACAATATCCTCTAATTTCAGGCGGTTCAGCACCCTTATCAGCAGCATAGAATACCCAATATGTACATAACGCGATATCTGTGCGGTGAAGCCCCATTGCACAGGCTATATAAAAGTTACCTTCATCAATATGGCGGCACAGTTCTGGAAAGAGAGCAACCATACTCTCGGTGTGTTTGCACTTATTGTCTACCGGGTAATAAAAGTATCTTATACCATACTGCTCGCACTTTTCCCTCACACGAGTCTGCAGACCATCTTCACGAAGATCAATAATTGTGTGTATTCCTGCCTCAAGTATAACAGGCCACGCATAATTCTGGTGACGTGACGACATGGTGCGTCCTCGCACTCCGCCATAGACAGGAGCGATATCAGGTATATTTGTTGCAAGAATCTTATCTACATCAAGTGTTCTCATCCTGTTCTCGATTGTAATATTATCTTTCTCCATCATTTTTTATAATACACAATATTATTCAAAATCATACATATTTAACGTGAGTTCGATATAACAATTTTAATTTGCATCAAAATTAACTCATTGAAAATTAAGAAAATAGCGATAATCATAGTAACTTCAGGTGTCCAATCAAAAGATTTACAACCCCTTACCGCTATGTTCTCCGAGGATAAAGTTACTGAATTTTTCTATTTGGCAGATGAATTCTGCAAGTATTTTGATGCTCAGCAAGAAAAATCACTATCTCTGAGGGGAACCTCGAAAATAGACTGCACTCGCTGCAAAATATTCAAGCAAGCTTGATATTATTTTGCTCGTTTGTTACTATCTCTGAGGGGAACCTCGAAAATAGACTGCACTCGCTGCAAAATATTCAAGCAAGCTTGATATTATTTTGCTCGTTTGTTACTATCTTTGCAGGGAATGACAAATGAATCAACAAATTTGAGCCATCGCGATAGCGCCATGAAGGACGGCACTATCCTTGGATGCATGTGGATACTTACATTCACATTCTCTACGATAATGATGAGACACATCATTTCGACACCGGCATTGGGAACATTTTCAATGTTTGCTGTTGCCGGTCTCACATTTGCATCCCCCATTCTTGTCTACACATCTGCAAAAAAGCATTGGAGTCTTGCGCCCAAAGAGGAGATATCATTCTCGGGCATATGGCTTTACATTGCCATAATGTACATGTGTGCGATACTGCTTTCTGCAGTCGCACAGTTCGTATATTATGAATACTGCGACCCGTACCTGTTCTACGACTTCATGACAGACTTCGGCAGCATCAGGATTGAGGGTGACACAAACGGAGAGATGTCAAAAGCCATCATTGAACAGTTCAGAATCATGAACGACATGGCGGCATCGGACATTGTATTCTCCGTAGTTGGCGGACACACGACAAGAGATATACTCATGACAACGGTCATGGCATTTATAATATCAAGAAACCTAAAAAACAGAATATAGCAATGGACATTTCAGTTATTGTACCACTCTACAACGAAGCGGAATCGCTTCCCGAGCTTACCGCGTGGATTCAGCGCGTCATGAAGGAAAACGGCTATTCCTATGAAGTTATCTTCGTAAATGACGGCAGCACCGACAACTCATGGGATGTAATTGAGGAACTTTGTGCAAAGGACGAAAATCTGCATGGCATCAAATTCCGCCGCAACTATGGCAAATCTCCGGCACTTTACTGCGGATTCGAGCGCGCGAAGGGCGACGTGGTGATAACCATGGACGCCGACCTTCAGGACAGTCCTGATGAGATTCCAAAGCTTTACCGCATGATTACCGAGGAGGGATATGACCTTGTTTCGGGATACAAGCAGAAGCGCTACGACCCGCTAACAAAGACAATACCGACAAAGCTGTTCAATGCAACCGCGCGCAAGGTATCGGGCATAAAGAACCTGCATGACTTCAACTGCGGCCTCAAGGCATACCGCAACGAGGTTGTCAAGAGCATTGAGGTATACGGCGACATGCACCGTTACATCCCCTATCTTGCAAAGAACGCAGGATATGACAAGATCGGGGAACTCGTCGTTCACCATCAGGCACGTAAATATGGCAAGAGCAAATTCGGTATCAGCCGTTTCTTCCATGGTTATCTTGACCTCATGTCATTGTGGTTCCTATCGAAGTTCAGTTACCGTCCGATGCACATCTTCGGCCTTTGGGGTACACTCATGTTCTTCATCGGTTTCGTTGCAGCATTGGTTGTCGGCGGAATGAAGATATATGCGCTGGCAAACGGGCATGCAAGCCGCCTTGTGACAGACTCGCCATATTTCTACATCGCATTGACAATGATGATACTGGGTACACAGTTGTTCCTCACAGGATTCATTGCAGAGCTCATCAGCCGTACATCACAGGAGAGAAACCGCTACAACATATCCAAGGAGATATAAGGCATGAATATCAGAAGATTCACATATCTTGCCATTGCTCTGTTGGCATTAGTATTCGCATCGTGCGACAACGGTTATGACTGCAACCTCAACAACATTGCATATAACCGCATCGGTTTCTACAGCATCAACGGTGACAGCATCAGCGAGGGATACAACCTGCAGGAGGAATTGACGGTATCGCTGATGGTTAATGGTCAGGAAGCGATTGCGACCGATGACGGACAAGGTGTTACCGGTATGCAGTTGCCAATGAGCCACATCAATGAGTGCGACACGGTTCTTTTCAGGTACGGAGGAGAGTTTGCCGACACTCTGTATATCTCACACAAGAACATCCAGTTCTACCAGTCCATGGAGTGCGGCACAGTGATGTACCACAATATAAACGGCATTGAGTACACACGCAATTTGATTGATTCGGTTGCAGTCGTGAACAAATTCGTAAATTTTGACGACAATGAGAATATTAAGGTATATTTTGTTGAGTAGTCTTTTGCTTGCCATCCCGTCTGTTGCCCAGGAGAGCACCCACGAGAACAAGAAAGAGGAGAAAAAATACTCTATGTTCTCATTCAACGGATTGGAAGTGTCGACCGACATATTCGGGTATGCATACTCGTTTATCGGGGAATACACCAGCGGTGAGGTTGCTCTGGAGGCAAACTTCGGCAACCGCTTCTACCCCGCCGTTGAGGTAGGTTACGGTTGGTGCGATACAAAGGATGAGACTACGGGTATAAAGTACAAGAGTGCGGCACCATACTACAAAGTCGGACTCAACTACAACTTCAGCACCACAAAGGAGAAGCCCGACCCGGATTACTCCATTTTGGGAATCGCACGCATAGGCTGGACGTCATGCGAATACGATGTCGACGTTCCGCCTGTTACCGACCCTGTTTGGGGAGGTACATCATCCCTGAAACTCAACGGCGTTAACGGAAGTGCAACTTGGGCAGAAATCGGTGTCGGGCTGAAGGCCAGAATCTACAAAAATTTCCATATGGGCTGGAGCATCAGATACAAGGTACTCCTCAACGACAAGAAAGGTTCAAACTCAAACATGTGGTATATACCGGGATTCGGCATCAAGAAGAACACCGGTTTTGGAGGAACATACAGCCTCATTTATGAGATACCATTCAAATAACAGGTAATCATGAACAACAAACCAAATATCTGGAAGATCCTGTTCCTGCTGTTCCTTATGGTGGGAACAATTTATATTATAAGGAAAAACTACGAGAAACAGAAACAGGAAGTAGCGGAAAAGAACTGGCAAAAGAGTGATGAGAACGGGAACATCTACAGTTCAAGAAGCGTCACAAAGGAGTATATCGAGAACAGGGGTTATGTTTTCGGGACATACTACAGCATCACCTACCGTTCAAGCAAGGACCTTCACGAAGGCATAAGAGGCAAGATGAAGGAGGTTGACAATTCACTCTCACCCTTCAATAAAAGTTCCGTAATAAGCGCTATCAACGAGAACAGGGACAACAGCACAAATGCTATGTTCGCAGATGTATTTACGCTTGCCCGGAGTGTTTCGGAAAAGACAGACGGTGCATTCGACATTACAGTCGCTCCTCTTGTGAACGCATGGGGATTCGGATTCAAGAATGGCATCAAGGTCGAGGCCAACACTGTCGATTCACTCATGAGATTCATAGGCTACAATAAGGTGAGTATGGAGAACGGACGCATCATAAAACAGCACCCCGAGACTATGCTCGACTGCAGCGCTATTGCCAAGGGGTACGGTTGCGATGCCGTAGCACGCTTCCTGGACGAGAACGGAGTAAAAGACTATCTTGTTGAAATCGGTGGTGAGATTGTAGCACGTGGCAAAAACACCAAAGGCAGCGACTGGACTATCGGTATCAACAAGCCGGTTGACGATGCATCGGGACAAAGTCATGGGCTGTACGGCGTACTCAAGGCAAGCGGTAAAAGCATTGCCACATCGGGCAACTACCGCAATTACCGCGAGGAGAACGGCAAGAAGATTTCCCACACGATAGACCCTATAAGCGGTTATCCTGTGCAGCACTCATTGCTGTCGGCTACAGTGATTGCCGATGATTGCGCCACAGCAGACGCATATGCCACAGCATTCATGGTAATGGGGGTAGAAAAAGCAATGGAGATATGCAGGAATGACGACAGCATTGAGGCATACTTCATTTACAGCGACGAGAACGGCAACCTTGCCACATGCATGAGCGACGGCATAGGCAAATACATCACTAAAACCGCAGAATGACAAATAGATTATGGCAACAACAATATACATGACTCGCCACGGCGAGACAATAGAGAACTCAAAGGGACTGTTCCAGGGACAAACACCCGGACACCTTTCGCAATTGGGCATTGAGCAGGCACACTCTTTGCGCCCACGCATTGCCGAACTTGAATTTGATGTTGTGCTCTGCAGCGACCTAAAGCGCTGCCTCGACACGGCCGAGATTGCCCTCGAGGGCCGTGAGTGCATCTTCATCAAGGAGCCTCTGCTGCGCGAACGCGACCTTGGCAACCTTGCCGGCACACCAATAAAAGGAGCCGTGCTCAACGAGACTGTGGAGACCGAGGAGTCGATGAAAGAGCGTGCGCATAAATTCCTTGACAAGGTGCGTCGCGAATACCCGGGAAAGAAAATCCTCGCCTTCAGCCACGGATTCTTCTGCCGCATTATGGAAGCCGAAATCAAGGGCGTTACCCACAGGGATGTCACCCTGTTCGACAACTGCGAAATAAGGGAATTCATTGTATAACTGAAAACGGAAAGGTGAAAACGGAAAAGTGAAAACGGAATATTCTGTTTTCACATTATAACACATAAATGAAAAAAACCGATCTATATAAAAAAGCCATTGAATACTTCGAGGTTGCTATTCCTGTGGCCGAGACGGAGCTGGACTACTCCACCCCGTTCGACCTGCTTGTGGCGGTCATCCTTTCGGCGCAATGCACCGACAAGCGCGTGAATATGGTTACCCCCGACCTCATAGCACGTTACCCCACCCCCTGGGAGATGGCACAGGCACACCCCGATGAAATATACAACTACATAAAGAGCGTATCCTACCCCAACAACAAGGCGAAGCACCTTGTGGGCATGGCGCAGAAGCTGTGCAGCGACTTCGGCGGCGAGGTGCCCGACACTCTGGAGGAACTCATTACCCTGCCGGGCGTGGGACGCAAGACTGCCAATGTCATATTGTCGGTCGTGTGGGACAAGAGCGCCATGGCAGTGGACACACACGTGTTCCGCGTGAGCCACCGCATAGGGCTTGTACCCAAACGTTGCACCACCCCCTACAGCGTTGAGATGGAACTTATGAAGTACCTGCCGCATGATATCATCCCCAAGGCACACCACTGGCTTATTCTGCATGGACGGTACATGTGCACGGCAAGAGCCCCCAAGTGCGCAGCATGCGGACTGACCGAAGTGTGCAAAGAGTACAACAAACACAAAAAACATAACCAATGAACAACGAAGATAAAAAATGGAAGGTCCTTGACAGGGAGTATCTTATAAAACGTCCGTGGTTGACAGCGCGACGCGACAAACTTGAACTCCCTGACGGAAGGATTATGAACGAGTACTATGTCCTTGAATACCCCGACTGGATAAATGTAATCGCAATAACCAAGGATAGCCGCTTCGTTATGGAGAAGCAATATCGTCACGGATTGGAGGTCATAAGCACCGAACTGCCCTGCGGGGTTATTGAGGAAGGCGAAGACCCTTTGTATGCCGCCAGACGCGAGCTGCTTGAGGAGACAGGCTACAGCGGTGGTGAGTGGAGCAAGCTGATGACCCTCTCGCCCAACCCGAGTTCCATGAACAATCTTGCGCACTGTTTCCTTGCTGTCGGTGTAGAAAAAACAGCAGAGCAGTCACTTGATGAGAATGAAGAATTGGAAGTGGTTCTGATGAGCGAAGATGAAGTGAGGGAACTGCTTGTGAATGGGGGGATTTGCCAAGCATTGATGGTTGCACCGCTCTACAAGTATTTCTGCAACAAATAGAATCCTAAAAGGCAAAAACGTCTTTTAGAATTTTTATTCGAAAATATTACCTCTTTTATTTAAAAAACATTATCTTCGCAAGATGAAATAGTGTCGGTGATTGTTTTTATCGTTAGCATGTAGAGCACTTGTCATGCTGGAGCGGAGCGAAGCATCTAAAAGAACGAGGAAAGAGATCCTCCCGTTCTGTCAGGATGACAATAACAAGCACTTGTCATGCTGGAGCGGAGCGAAGCATCTAAAAAGAGATGTAGAGATCCTTCCGTCCCGTCAGGATGACAATGACGAAGGATGACAAACAGGATGGATGACGATGACCAGCACCTGTCATGCTGGAGCGAAGCGAAGCATCTAAAAAAAGAGGTAGAGATCCTTCGTTTCACTCAGGATGACAATTACGCAGGACGACAAAACGCAGGGTAACAAGCATGCAGGGTAACAAAGCAAACGACAAAAACGACACAATATTAAAAACGAATTTAACAATAACCATTACTAACATAAATCAATTAAGCTATGACAATTGACAATTTCAAGTTTGCCGGCAAGAAGGCAATCGTTCGCGTAGACTTCAATGTACCCTTGAACGAAGAGGGCAAAATCACCGACGATACACGTATCCGCGGTGCACTCCCCACATTGAAGAAGGTATTGGCCGATGGTGGTGCTCTCATCATCATGTCACACATGGGCAAGCCAAAGGGTAAGGTTAACGCAAAGTACTCTTTGAGCCAGATTGTTGACGCCGTATCGGAGAAGCTTGGTGTACCCGTACAGTTCGCTCCCGACTGCGCAAAGGCTGCCGAGGCTGCTGCAGCATTGAAGCCAGGCGAGGTTTTGATGCTCGAGAATCTCCGCTTCTATCCCGAGGAGGAGGGCAAGCCTGTAGGTATCGACAAGGAGGATCCTGCTTACAACGATGCAAAGAAGGCTATGAAGGAGTCACAGAAGGAGTTCTCAAAGACACTCGCTTCTTATGCTGACTGCTACATCAACGACGCATTCGGTACAGCACACCGCCGTCACGCATCAACAGCAGTTATTGCTGACTACTTCGATGCAGACAACAAGATGCTCGGCTACTTGATGGAGAAAGAGGTTAAGGCTGTTGACAACATCCTCAAGGACATCAAGCGTCCTTTCACAGCTATCATGGGTGGTTCAAAGGTATCTACAAAGATCGGTATCATCGAGAACCTCATGGACAAGGTAGATAACCTCATCCTCTGCGGTGGTATGACATACACATTCGCTAAGGCTCAGGGTGGTCAGATCGGCCGTTCAATCGTTGAGGACGACAAACTCGACCTCGCTATCAGCATCATGGAGCAGGCTAAGGCAAAGGGCGTTAACCTCGTTCTCGCCAAGGACTGCGTTGCAGCTGACGACTTCTCTAACGACGCCAACACTCAGGTGTGCCCTGCAGGTGCAATTCCCGAGGGTTGGGAAGGCCTTGATGCAGGTCCTCAGGCTCAGAAAGACTTCGCAGCAGCTATCGTTGACGCAAAGACTATCCTCTGGAACGGTCCTGCAGGTGTGTTCGAGTTCGACAACTTCACAGCAGGTTCACGTGCTATCGCCGAGGCTATCGGCAAGGCAACTGCCAACGGTGCATTCTCACTCATCGGTGGTGGTGACTCTGTAGCATGTATCAACAAGTTCGGTATGGCCGACCAGGTATCATACATCTCAACAGGTGGTGGTGCTCTTCTCGAGGCTATCGAGGGTAAGGTTCTCCCGGGCGTTGCAGCTATCAAGGGCGAATAATATTCCGCCTGAATAATTCATAATAAACAGCGCGGCGAGCCGCGCTGTTTATTATGTTAAAACAATTGCGCCCTCTAAACCCTTAGAGACTTTAGAGCCCTTAAGCCCCCTGGGCGCAAAGCAACATATAATTTATGGAAGAAAATCGCATATTGGAGATACAGGAGAAGGTAAAGAGACTGCTCGACAAGAGCCGGTTGAAGAAGGCAATCGACACCCTTGACGAGGGCATCGACGAGTTGCAGGACTGGGACCTCAGGACAAAGTTCACGGGAATGCAGACCGCATACGGTTATCTGCTCGACTACATGGCAAAGGGCATGCCCGACCCCGACAGGGAGCGCCTGCATAGCGAAATGCTGGCACAATGCTACATGCTCAACGACATGATTGCCATAGCAAGACTAACCGAGCACTCTACAAAGGTCTATTGCCAGATGCGCCGCCGTTACAAGAACCTCGAAGGCTTACCCGGTTTGCAGGAAAGGTTCAGGGAGAATGCCGCCAACTTTCAGGTGACCAAAGGGCTGCCCTCCGGCGAATGCAAAAGCATACGCAGCGAACTTGCATCCGAGCGCACACGCATGCTCTCACAGCTCTTCGGTACAATTCTCGGCAGCATTGCATGGAGCAAGAGCGACACCGAGGGTGTATGCGCATTTATCAGTGACAACGAGATTCCCGTCAACGACAGGGCCGTTGCCGTCAGCGCCCTCATGCTCAGCACACTCAAGTGCTTTGAGCCGGCAAAGGTTACAGCACTCTGCACCATAGCCACCAACAGCGATACCCTACTCTCCACACGCGCCATCGTGGGACTCGTCATCGTACTTTACCAGTATAGCGAGCGCATAAGGCTCTACAGCGAGATTGGCCAGGCACTTGAGACATTAGCCGAAGACGGCACAACCCTGCGCCGTATACAGACAATACAGATACAGTTGCTGCGCTGTCGCGAGACACAGAAGATTGACCGCAAGATGCGCGAGGAGATTATCCCCGCCATGATGAAGAACCCCAACCTGAGCAAGGAGAAGTTCAGCATCGACATCCTCAAGGAGATTGAGGAGGACGAGGACAAGAACCCCGAATGGAAGCAGTGGCTCGAGAAGGACGAGATAAAAGGCAAGATTGAAGAGATGGCAAAATGGCAGGTCGAAGGTGCCGATGTCTACATGAGCACCTTCTCACAACTCAAGCGTTTCCCATTCTTCAACGAGTTCTTCAACTGGTTCCGTCCCTTCGATGTAGATGAGCCATCAGTGGCTGAAGTACTCCCCGATGACAGCAGCATCAACAAGACAATCATCGGAGCAATATGCAACTCGCCTATCTTCTGCAACAGCGACAAATACTCATTCTGCTTCACATTCAAACAGATTCCTCAAGAACAGCGCGACATGCTCATGGGACAGATAACAGGCGCAGGTGACCCGGCCGAGCAGATGCCAGATACCTTCACCGAGATACCCACAGAGAAACGTGCCGAAGTGGAAAGCAACCAGTACATACAGGACCTCTACCGTTTCTTCAAGATATCCAACTACCGCCACGAGTTCAGTGACCCGTTCGCCATGTCGCTTAACCTGCTGGAGAAGAAAGAACTTGCACCACTTGCCGACAGCAGTGAAGCCGTGCTGCGCATGTTCCGCTATCTGGTAGAGAAAGAGTACTACAGCGAAGCCATCAATGCCGGCAAGATATATGAGAAGAGCGGCGAGGGCGACGCACAGTTCTATCAAGAGATAGGATACTGCATGCAGAAGGAACATGACTACACTGCAGCCATTGACTACTACACCAAGGCCGACATCATAAAGCCCGACACCCTTTGGACCCTGCGCCACATAGCACAGTGCTACCGCCTGCAAGGCGAGTTCGACAAGGCCCTAAGCTACTACCGGATGGCCGAGGAACTGGCGCCCGAGAACGTATCACTGCTGCTGCAGACCGGCGAAAGTTTTGCCACCATGGAGCAATACGAGGAAGCATTCGCACGCTTCTTCAAGGCCGAATACATAAAGCCCGGCTCACGTCGCGCCATGCGCGCCATCGCCTGGTGCTCATTCATCACCGGCAAGGACGACCAGGCCCGTGCCTACTACCAGCGCCTGATGGAATTCCCCCACCCCGCCTTCGAAGACTACCTTAATGCCGCACATGTAGAATGGGTAACCCACAACAACCAACAGGCAGTAGAATACTACAACAAAGCCAAGGAAATTTGCGGAGACGCAGACAAAGTCGCAGAGCACATAATGCAAGACAAAGAAGCCCTCATTGCAAGAGGAGTAAGTGAAACAGAACTGCAGTTGCTGATAGACCTAATCAGCTGAAAGCGGAAAACTGAAAGCGGAAAACGAGGTTTCGACGACACGAGCAGTGATAGGTCGCAGGTAGCGTGGAAAGGTCACGCCCTGCGGGTCACGAAAGGCGAGTGTTGCCAAAGCGGAAAACGAAGTTTCGACTACACCGTAGGGGCATCCCTTGTGGGTGCCCTGAATGTTTATTGTGTAGTGTGCAATGTTTAACGATGTCTTGAAGGGGCGGTAGCGGTGTGTTCGCCCTTTTTGTCATCCCGATACGCAGTGAGGGATCTCTACGTACCATTAACATCTATTAACACGGCAATAAAGTAGCAAAGCGGTAAGGGTCTAAAATATAAATCTTTCGCCCTCCTTCTCATCCTGATGGAGCGTAGCGCAAGAAGGAACTCAAATCTTTTTAGACAGAAGTACATAAGAAGTCCGTAAGGACCTGGCAGTGGTACAACAAAAGGTCAAACGTACTTAATTACCGAAATAAGACACTCACTTTGCATGTAATAGTCCCTTTACAAAAGGAAATCTACCAAAGTATAGTTTGTACTGCGGCCGCCCTCATCATTCTTCTTTAGTACACCCTTTGCAATTAAGTCATTTATGTCATTGAGCGCAGTATCCGATGAGCACTTTGCAATCTTCGCCCATTTACTGCTGGTAAGCTTGCCAAAAAAGCCATCGAACTGCATGTTCAGCAGTTTGCGCTGGCGTTCGTTGAAAGAGACAGCACGATGACGTTCCCAAAATTCAGCCTTGCGCATAACACCAGACAAGGTATCTTCAGTCGAGTCCAATGCCTTATCAAGGCAACGCAAGAACCACAGTAGCCATTCAGTCACATCCCCACAACCATGCTGTGTACGTTCGAGCACTTCGTAATACTCTTTCTGCAGCAATTTCATCACGGCAGACACACTATAAAAACGTTTTCTTGAGCCCTCGGAGCGTGCAAGCAACATATCGGTCAATGCCCTTGTAATTCTGCCGTTACCATCATCAAACGGGTGTATTGACACAAGCCACAAATGTGCTATGCCGGCTTTCAGCACAGCGTCAACATCATCACATTCATTCACCCATGATATAAAGCGCTCCATCTCAGCCGGCACCCTATCGGGTGAAGGAGCCTTGTAATGTACCTTCTCCATTCCCATAGCCCCTGAAACAACCTGCATTTCACCGCTACGGTATTTTCCTACATCAATACGATACAACCCACTCATACCTGTAGGGAACAACACGTTATGCCATCCGAAAAGGCGGTCATGAGTTAAAGGTTCTGCATATCTTTGAGTAGCATCGAGCAGCATCTCCACCACACCATCTACGTAACGCGATACAGGAACAACACCCGCAGTTTCTATACCCAACCGGCGTGCTATTGAAGAACGGACCTCATCAAAATTCAACTTCTCACCTTCTATCTCTGATGACTGCACAAGTTCCAATGACATGTTGGAAAGCACAGCCTCATCCTGGAAGTCAAAGCCCAACGACAACATACGTCCAAGCACCATACCCTGCTTGGCACGTACACGTCCCAGTTCTTTTATCACAAGTTCAGTATCATAACTGAACTCCCACCAATTGTCATAATCATGTATGTATCGCATATCATCCTAATTTACTGCAAAAATATACACTCCTCGGCGAAAAACAAACCTATTCGCCGAAAATCTTCGGTGAATAGCATATTTAATTACAGAGACAAGGGGGGTTACACTATTTTGTCATCATGATGAAGCGTAGCGAAAGAAGGTCTCAAATCTTTGTGCTTGTCATCCCAAACACCGTTGGGGCATCCCTTGTGGGTGCCCTGAATGTTTATTGTGTAGTGTGTAATGTTTAACGATGTTTTGTAGGGGCGGTAGCGGTGTGTTCGCCCGGAGTAAAGGAATCAATACTTAATCTTGAAATAATCAAGCACTGCCTTGTAGTTATCCTGAGCAGCGAGGCAAGTTATTTCATCAAAATACACCACAAATCTCTTATTTCTTGCCGATAAAAGAATTCGCCTAAAAGGTCACCTATTATTATTTACAATAAGTTTATTTTGTGGTTCATAGCATTCCTCATATTCGCGAATTGCTTCTTCTGCATCCTTAATCATTCCTATCACCTCTTTTGCTATACCAAGATTCGTTTTAACTCGTGCTTGATGGCAATAAGCAAGTTCTGCCTTATACTTCTTCATCAGAAAAATTTCTACAGGACTCATTTCACGAGCTAATTCGCAAATTTCCCTTTGCAACTGCGCGATTTCTCCCATATAAAATTCTTCTACATTTGAAATTTTGACACTATTACACCCATTTTTTACTAACAAAGCGAAGGAAGCAATATTTTTTAGAAGTTTGCATTTCGTTAAATCCTTGGCAGCAGATACAGCATCCTCAAACGACAATCCTGTCAACTCTTTACAAGAAGGAAGATCTTCTATATGTACAGAATTCTCAACAACATGTCGAAGTTCTAATAGTAAATAAAGTACATTCAACAGTATTGAGTCCACATTATGAACGTCATCGTTTTTCTGATATTCATTTAAACGTTTTATACACTTCTGAGGTCCCCACATTTCTGCTGCAAAGCATTCGTTTATCAATGATATAGCATCATGACAATATTCCTTGCATATTGCAACCCCTTGACGGTCATTAACTGCGTGCTTGTTTTTATATTTATAGATATAAGCATCAATACAGTGCAACGCTTCTTCTTTTCCTTTAACAGTAATAAAAATTCCAAGTAGTTTCATATTGTTTTTTTTAGTTGTTAGTTATTGTTATCTATTCATCAGTATTATTTGATACCGCAAAATTATAGCTCCTTTTAAGCCTTTGCAATAGAATACACACAAAAGATATCAACTTTTAAATGGCTTTTTTGAACAAAAAGCCCCAACGCAAAATTGCGTCGGGGCGCGGATCGCATCTCCATAAGGTGCCAGAACCTCTATTACGGATTTATCAAAGAAAGCTTAACTGTAATAAGCAATGTTATATCCCATTAAAATAAGTATTGCCAGTAATGTAGCAACTATAATATATTTTTACAAAGAAGAAATTTTATTTCAATAATTTAGTCATCTTGTCAATACAACGTTTCTTTTGTTCAAAGTTAGGGTGAACATACAAGTTAAGTGTTGTGCTAATATTTGCGTGCCCCAAAATCACGCTTACAGTCTTATAATCACATTGGCTTTCTATGCACCGCGTAGCAAAACTATGCCTCAGTCCGTGGAAAGCAAGTAGCAAAGCAAACGATTTCGGAATTGAATAAGGCAAACGTAAATGGTTGGAAAAAAGCAAAAACTGATTTTCTTACATAGTGCATACAACGCAAGAAATAACGGTTTTGAGCAGGAGTTAAGTTACCAAATCGTTAGCTTGGCTGTTACCGAAAACCGATAGGTAACGAAATAATCTGCGATAGCATCACATTGCGTTGATTGTCATTATTTTGCATAGTAAAGAACGCTTATATATGGGCTAACTTAGCAACCAAAAATATAAGCGTATGAAAGTAGAAAAATTCAAGGTGTTGCTCTACCTTAAAAGGAGCGGATTAGACAAGTCGGGTAAGGCTCCCATCATGGGACGAATTACCGTAAACCGAACAATAGCGCAGTTCAGTAGCAAGCTGTCGTGTACTCCCGAATTATGGAATCCTCGCGAGAGCCGACTCAACGGCAAGAGCAAGGAGGCTGTTGAAATCAATGCAAAGATTGACAAGTTGCTGCTTGCCATAAATTCGGCATTTGATTCTCTTTTGGATCGCAAGATTGATTTTGATGCAACCGCAGTTAAAGAGGCTTTTCAAGGAAGTGTTGATACTCAAATGACACTTCTCAGACGATTGGATATTCATATTGAGGATATGCAGTCGAGAATCGGTATCGATGTCGCCAAGTCATCTATGTCAACCTATATCTATACTCGTAGATACCTTGGTGAGTTTATTAAAAAGCGTTTCAAGGTTGAAGATTTGGCTTTCGGGCAGTTGAATGAGCATATGGCATATGAGTTTCAGGAGTATGTCTTGAAGGATAAAGGTCTTGCTGTTGATACGGCAAGGCATTATCTAGCCATACTCAAAAAGATTTGCAGATTGGCGTTCAAAGAGGGACATTCGGAGAAACGCTATTTTGTAAATTTCAAACTGCCAAAAGAGAATAGGAAAGCACCACGTGCATTGAGCCGAGAGGACTTTGAGAAGATCCGAGATT
>JAFQEZ010000014.1 GCA_017398805.1 Bacteroidaceae bacterium
AATTTCCGTGTGCCGGGACCTTTTGCGTACTTTTCGGTCACGAAAAGTATGTGATAGAACGACACAAGGAGAATAATTGACAACAGATTAAGGGTAAAACAATCCAAGGAATAGCAGTTTTATTGTACCAGAATTATTTCGTCCACACGAAATTTCTACTGAGCCTAAATAGAAGGACATTCACAATATGAGACAACAAAAATATGCAGCAGGTTCAAACCTGCTGCATATTTTTTATTGGAAATTCTGTATTATTCCAATGCGCCTTCGTTAGCAGCATTGATCATAGCCTCACTTGCATAGAGGAAAATCTCAACGCGACGGTTCTCGGCACGACCTGCAGCTGTAGAGTTGTCGGCAACAGGCTCCTTAGAACCCTTACCTACGATGCTCTTGAGCTGTGTAGGAGAAACGCCCAATGAAAGCAGATAGTCTGCCACCGCATTTGCACGGTTTACAGAAAGAGGATCATTGATTGCGTCTGAGCCTGTAGAATCGGTATGGCCGAAGATAGCGACATCGGCATCATTGAATTCATTGAGGACAGCTGCGAACTCTTTCAGGTTTGCCTTTGCATTAGCCTTGAGAGCGTACTTGTTTGTATCGAACATAAGACCTGAGTCAAATGTAACCTTTACGGCTGTAAGGTTATTTGCATCGGTAACAGTCTCAACTGTTGCATTCTCCACTTTTGCAGCGGCCTCTGCGGCCTTGTCCATCTTTTTGCCGATAAGCAGACCGGCACCTGTACCTACTGCTGTACCCACTGCAGCACCAACAGCCGTATTACCTGCAAGTTTACCAACAAGTGCACCAAGCGCCGCACCACCGGCAGCACCGATTACACCACCCTTGGCCATATTATTCCAAGACTGGCAACCGGTAAACAAAAGAAGAGCACAAAGTGCAACACTTAATGTTTTTACAAAATTAATCTTCATAGTAGTAATTTTAAAAATAAACAGTTATTACTTAACGCAAAGTTAGTCAATAATTGAGAATATCACAAACAAAAGCCGTTTTTTGAACAAGACAGAATAAAAAAAACGTCAAAGAGTTCCCGAAATACGATTTGCTATTGTATTTTTGCATTATAATTGGAATGATATAGCATTCATGTTATTCCACACGTGAAAAATCAGAAAAAGAACAAAATATAAACGATTTATAATATGGCAGAGTTAAAAGAACTTACCAAACGTAGCGAGAGTTATTCACAGTGGTACAATGACCTTGTACTCAAAGCAGACTTGGCAGAGCAGTCACCCGTGAGAGGTTGTATGGTAATCAAACCATACGGATATGCAATATGGGAGAAGATGCAGAGAGTGCTTGACGATATGTTCAAAGAGACCGGACACGTTAACGCATATTTTCCACTGCTCATTCCAAAATCATTCCTCAGCCGTGAGGCGGAGCATGTTGAGGGTTTTGCGAAAGAGTGCGCTGTTGTAACACACTACCGCCTAAAAAATGCCGAGGATGGCAGCGGTGTTGTTGTAGACCCGGCTGCAAAACTTGAGGAGGAGATGATTATCCGTCCTACATCGGAGACCATCATATGGAGTTCATACAAGAACTGGATACAGTCGTACCGCGACCTCCCAATCAAAATCAACCAGTGGGCAAACGTTATGCGCTGGGAGATGCGCACACGTCTTTTCCTGCGCACAGCAGAATTCCTGTGGCAGGAGGGTCATACGGCACATGCAACACGCGAGGAGGCCGAAGAGGAGGCACGCACAATGCTCCACGTATACAATGATTTCGCCAACAACTACATGGCCCTGCCGGTAGTGATGGGCGTAAAGAGCGCCAACGAGCGTTTTGCAGGCGCACTTGATACATATACCATTGAGGGTATGATGCAGGACGGCAAGGCATTGCAGTGCGGTACATCACACTTCCTCGGTCAGAACTTTGCCAAGGCATTCAACGTACAGTTCGTCGACAAGAATAATAACATGGAGTATGTGTGGGCTACATCATGGGGTGTTTCCACACGTCTTATGGGCGCGCTCATCATGACCCACTCCGACGACAACGGCCTTGTATTGCCACCGGCTCTTGCTCCTATCCAGGTAGTAGTTGTCCCAATCTGCAAGAACGAGGAGCAGATGGCTGCCATCAGAAGCAAAGTAGACCCGATGATTGCAGAACTGAAGAAGCTCGGTATCTCCGTGAAGTTCGATGATGCCGACAACAAGCGTCCCGGCTTCAAGTTTGCAGAGTATGAGCTCAAGGGAGTACCCGTACGCCTTGTACTTGGTGCACGTGACATCGAGAACGGAACTATCGAGGTTATGCGCCGCGACACCCTTACAAAGGAGACACGCAGCATAGAGGGTATCGTTGAGTATGTAAAGCAACTGCTGGACGATATCCAGAGCAATCTCCATGCTAAGGCGCTTGCAATGCGCGAGGCATGCACACGTACAGTGGATACATACGAGGAGTTCAAGGTGGAAATCGAGAAGGGCGGCTTTATCCTCGCACACTGGGACGGCACACCTGAAACCGAGGAGCAGATAAAGAACGACACTAAGGCAACAATCCGTTGCATTCCTTTGGGTTGGGATGAGACTCCGGGTACATGTATGGTAACAGGCAAGCCTTCGGCACGCCGTGTACTCTTCGCAAGAGCATATTGATTGCACAGCATAATAACCTAAGAATCCGGCACCCTTATGGATGCCGGATTCTTAGGTTATTTGTCGGTTTACAAAACCATCAATACATAGAGTTCTTACTGAACAGACGGCTAAAGAAGCGCCTTGCCTTAAAGAGATTGTTCCTCACGACATAGTTATATACATTATGCATGTCGTGCATGGATTTGCAAGGTTTTATGGTTACATTCTTACGTGGCAATGCCGGATTCATACCATCCATGATTCCAGCCAGATAGTTGAACATGTTGTATTCATCAAGGACCTTATCCTTACACTCTTTTAGAAGAGGCTTTGCATTTTCATAAGCCTCGTTGGCTATAAGTGCATCAATCACCTTCACAGCCCCATCGAAATCATTTACATCAATTGCTGAATATGAACCTTCGGGAAAATAGTCGCCGACATTGGTACACCCATGATATATCGGATATGATTCGCATATATAGCTGTCGGCAAGTTTCTCGGTCCAGTAATATTTCTCCTTTGAATTCTCTATGACAATATGGTATTTGTACGGTGCCACAACATCATATTTGTCGTCAAACCCATTATATCCCCTGCCGAATACATCTATCTTGTCACCATAATACTCCTTAAGACGTTCAACGAAACGTATCCTGTCGACGTGTCCTTGCGTGAAGGCCTTATTGCTGCTGACTACAGATATCAGTTTTTTCTTTTCGGGAGTAGGTGCAGCCTTGAGGAAATCATAATCCTTGAGCGGTGACGGCTTACCCTTGGAATCGAAGCTCACACCGGCAAACCAGAAGATTATGGCAGGAGTAAACCTGACGTTCCTGTGTTTAAGATTCTCCTGACAAGAACAGACCAAACCGAACTGGTTACAATAGTCACGGGGATATGCCAGAACTGAATATGGCTCACTTGTGGTGAGGATGACATTTTCGGGAGCTACATTGAAGTGAAGTTCCCTCTTTGCCGACTTACCCCTTATTATGACAAAATCAGGGTCATCAATCTCCTCGTTGACATAGAAACGGTACTTTCCACAATTGGATATACCCTCCCAGCCTTTGGTCTGCGAGAGAATCCAGCGGCCACTCTCGCCGCCTCCCGTTATAAACAAAACCTTATACATCTTTCCTTGCATTTTCTACCAGTCTCTTGCGGTCCTCGATACGTTTTGCCTCGCGTTTGGCATACCCCTCACGTGTGCGTTTCCAACGTTTGTGGGTCCAAAGCCACAGTTCGGGAGACTTCATGATATTCTCTGTCAACTTCCTGTAATAGATATTAGTAGGCTCGAACTCAGGCATGAGAGATGCATCATCGGCAAACTTCTCGATTCGGAGAACATAATAACCTCTTTTCACACGCTCCATATGAGCATAGAAAAGGGATGCATTTGTACGCTGAGCTATCTTTTCGGTACCGGTGAAGACAGGAGTGTCGCGGTGAAAGAAGTCGATCCAATGGTTTATGGACTCCCAAGTAGGCACCTGGTCGGCAATGAAACCTATCAGATACTTCTTGTTCTCCTTCCTTATCTGCATTATGCGGCGCAAGGTATTTGCCATTGATATCGACTCGGCTTTATATTGTTCACGCATTTTCTTTGCAAGCGCATCGAACCTTTTGTTCTCAAGCGGATGATATATGTCACCTATGACCAAGTCGTCACGGTTTATATGCAGGGATATTGAGGTCACGAACTCCCAATTGAAGAAATGTCCCATATACAGCACACAGTTATGCCCTTTGTCCATAGCCTCTTCCATTAGATCTATCCCCTCGAAACGCATGCGTTTCTTAATCTCATCCTCGCTCATGCCATAATACTTTATCATCTCCATAAAGTAATCGCACAAGGAACGGTAGAACTTCTTCTCTATTGCAACAATCTCTTTAAGACTTTTCTCGGGAAACGATTTTACAAGGTTATCGCGCACAACCTTACGGCGATAGCGGACAACATAATAAATCGGATAATAAAGCAACGTAGAGAAAAAGTGCAGAACACACATTGGCAACTTGTTCAACACGAACAGAAACGCTACCGTAATATAATAGAGGAATGCTTTCATAGAATGAAAAGTATGCTCCAGTGATCCCGGTGGGATTCAAACCCACGACCTTCAGAACCGGAATCTGACGCTCTATTCAGCTAAGCTACGGGACCATTTGGCAATTATCATGCGAAGATACAAATAAACGGGCTAAAAGACAATGTTTATCCTATTTTTTTCAACAACAGCCAATCTTGACAAAGCAATTGATAAAACAAATTTCATATTACACAGAAACATATACCAATCATACCAATCATAATCAACACATGACAGAGATATTACATCTTTTGCTTGCATATTGTATTTTATTATCATACATTTGCATAATTCTTGCAAACAAACAAAACAAAACCATATATTTTTGCAAGAAACACCAAAACCACAAACGACAAATTGTCAAAACAACCATGAAATTATACGAACTGACATCGGAGTATACACCTCTTCTTGACCTGAAGCAGACCGAACTTGCCATCAAACAGATAAAAGAGGTATTCCAGCTCAACCTTTCATCGACATTACGGCTAAGACGTGTGACTGCACCGCTCTTCGTGCTTAGGGGCACAGGACTCAACGACGACCTCAACGGATATGAAAATGCCGTAAGTTTCCCCATTCAGGATATGAGCGGAGCAGTAGCCGAGGTCGTGCACTCCCTTGCAAAATGGAAGCGCGTGACACTTGCCGACTACCGGATTCCACATGGTTATGGAATATATACCGACATGAACGCCATACGTGCACACGAGGAACTTGACAACCTGCATTCGCTTTACGTTGACCAGTGGGACTGGGAGCGTGTAATTTCAGAAAAGGAACGCACTGTTGAATTCCTGAAGCAGATTGTCAATGACATCTATTCGGCAATACTGCACACAGAGTTCACTCTCAGCGAGAACTACCCTGCACTTTCCCCATCACTACCCGAAGAAGTAGTATTCATACATAGCGAGGAGTTGCGACGGATGTATCCCACTTTGACAGGTAAGGAGCGAGAAGAGAAGTTCACACAGGAACATGGCGCAGTCTTCATCATCGGCATAGGCGACGAACTCGGTGACGGCACAAAGCACGACAACCGCGCCCCCGACTACGACGACTACAGCACCCCGAACGAGGATGGTTTCAAAGGACTCAACGGCGACTTGTTAATCTGGAGCGACTTGCTCGGGAAAGCAGTGGAGTTATCCTCAATGGGTATACGTGTAGACCGGGAAGCACTCTTGAGACAACTCAAAGAATCGGGTAAAGAGGAGCGCAAAGAACTGTACTTCCACCGCCGCCTCTTGGCAGGAGAACTGCCGCTATGCATAGGCGGAGGTATCGGGCAATCACGTCTCTGTATGTTATTGCTAAAGAAAGCGCACATAGGAGAAATCCAATCGAGCATATGGCCTAAGGAGATGCGCGATGAGTGCCGCAAGATGAACATACCGCTTATATGATATCATGGAAGTAAGGATTGACCCCAGTTGGAAAGAGGTTCTTAAAGAGGAGTTTGAAAAAGAGTATTTCAAACGTTTGACCTCATTCGTAAAGGAAGAGTATTCAGGCTGCACACCGATATATCCGCCTGCAAGACTCATCTTCAACGCTTTTGACCATTGCCCCTTCAACGATGTAAAGGTTGTAATCCTGGGGCAGGATCCCTATCATGGTGCAGGACAGGCCAATGGTCTGTGCTTTTCAGTGAACAAAGGAGTACAGTTCCCTCCTTCATTGCTCAACATATTCAAGGAGATTGAGAGTGACACAGGCACACCGATACCGCAAGACGGAGACCTGACACGTTGGAGCGACCAGGGAGTACTCTTACTTAACGCAACACTGACCGTACGCGCGGCACAAGCCGGTTCACACCAGAAACGCGGTTGGGAGGAGTTTACCGATGCTGCCATACGCGAACTTGCACAACGCCGCGAGAATCTGGTATTCATACTTTGGGGCAGTTACGCACAGAAGAAAGGTGCATTCATAGACCGTAACAGACATCTTGTGCTTACATCACCCCACCCTTCACCTTTATCAGCCTACCAGGGCTTCTTCGGCAACCACCATTTCAGCAGGGCAAACGCATACCTTGCCGAACATGGGAAAAACACTATAAAATGGTAACATGGGGGTGACTAAAAAGTAAATTTCTGTGTTACGTTTGCCTTCAAAATCCTCATTTACGCTTAGTAAACTGCGGTTTTGAAGCCTGCACAAGCCTTGAACTTTGCTTTTTATTCACCCCCAACAAAAAGAGGATGACTTCGG
>JAFQEZ010000015.1 GCA_017398805.1 Bacteroidaceae bacterium
CTGGTTCAGTAGCAAAAAGGTGTGGGTCAGCAAAATATTTGCAGTAGTTATGAAAAAGAGATCCCTCGTCGCTACGCTCTGTCAGGATGACAGCATCGCGGCTTTTGCGCGAATTTGTCATGCTGAGCGCAGTGAAGCATCTCATAAAAGAGTACAGAGAACAGAGTACAGATGAAGATATCTTGTAACGGTTGTTGCATCCCACCGGCAGTATATTGTCTTTTAGATTCTCCCTATCGTCAATTTCATCAGCAGAACTAATTTCTAAATCACCGGCACCGATAAAATCACAACGTAAATCCCTGCTGTTTGTCGGCCGTCTTGAATTCGTTGCAGCCTCCAATTGCACGCGTTCTTTTGTACTTATGTTCTTATGTCTTATAATTATATTTTGCTTTTAGAGATTTCCCTCAAGCTCTGTAAGTAATCTTTCGATATCTGCCCTGAGCCTTTTGTAAGGTGTTGTCTCCTTGAAGTCGATATTCTTGCTTAGCATTAGCGCCACGTCGCATTGGCTGTGGCGGTACGATGAGAGTTCGTTGTTGTATTGTTGGCGGTGGTATGCCAGTTTCTGTATCTCCTCCTCGCGCTTGTTGCGCAGATGACGGCATATCGGGGTGAGCATCCTCAGCACTACACCGTTCATCATGTGATGTCCCTGTATGTAGAAATATGTCTCGTCGGGGCTTACACCAAGATCCGTAAGTTCCTTCATCAGCTGTTGCTGCTCTCCGATATATTCGGGGAACCTCTTTTCGAGCAACCCTATGTTGTGCTCGACCCTGCGGCTGAGCTGCTGCAACGAGTATGCAGGGTTGCCTATGGTGAATGAAGAGAGTCTTACAATTTCGCAGAAGGAGAGCATGCTCATGCTCTTTGTGTCACGTTTGCGATAGAGCAGGATGTTCCATGCAAAAAGCGGGAAGCATATCTGTGAGTAGAGTTTCATGAACTCTTCGAAATCGATGACGTTCTTATCGTTGAGCGTGCTGAGTACACACACCTGCTTCAGACTGGCTGCGTTGCACTTGAAGTTCTCAATCGCGTATGCATAGGTGTGCATCACGTATGGGTTTTCAATCAGTTGGCGCGATGTTGATGTGGCACCCTGCAGCAGATAGTCGTAGTCGCTGTCGACGCAGGCAATCATGTTCTTGCCGTATGCCTTGCCGAGCATGTTCATCATCGCCTGCTTTTTGCCTTTGGTGAGGCTTGAACGTGCAGGGAGCATCACCTCGAAATGGTATTTGCTGTTCTCGTAGTCATCGAATACCGAGCGCCAGAACGATATGTCATCGTAGCTCTCTACATATGCCACGATGCGGTGCTTCGCTTTCTTTGGGCGCAATGCATTTGCAGCCTCAATGAAACGTGAATTGAGATATTCGGAAAGTTTTTTCATATCTCATTTGTGTTTGTTCCTACGGTATCTGTACTCTGTACTCTTTAGGGCGGACACACCGGTACCGCCCACAAAGTGGGGTTAAAGTTGAAAACTGAAAGTGGAAAACTGTGAGCCGTAGGGGCTTTCGCTCGCTTGCACAAGCTTTGACTTCGTCGAACCTTGGCTGCGCTCGCTGTAAAAGCTCAAGTAAACTTGGCTTTCGCTCGCTTGCACAAGCTTTCATCTTTCATCTTTCATCTTTCATCTGTGCTCTGTTCTCTGTACTCTTTAGTACCGCCCCTACGGTATCTACCTCGTTATATCCTCAATCTCTGTTATTGCGTCCATCCATCCGTCCATTATTATGGCAGGGGAGTGGGTGCACAGTATTATCTGTGTGTTGGGATTGAGTGTGCGCACGAGTGTGATGAGCCTCTGCTGCCACTCGATGTGCAGGGATATCTCAGGCTCGTCCATGAGCATTACTCCGGGGTGTCCCTCCTGCACCAGCGCGGTAAGCAGTATTACAAGCATCTGCTTCTCGCCCGATGATAACATGTAGGGCGGTATTGTCTCGCCGTACTGGCTGAACATTATCTCGTTGCTGTCGCGTACAATGGTTTTGGCGGTGGGTGCGAATAGTTCATCGACAAGGTCCTGGAACTGCTTTTTTGGCTTTGTCAGTTCTGTTGCGAGTCTCTGGTCGTCGGGGTTGCCTGTAGAGAGCAGGGAAATTATCCTGTTGCCCACATTCACCTGATAGTTCAGGTAGCGGCGTTGCAGGTTGTAGAGTTGCCAATCGAGTTCGGTGCGAATGTCGGCACCCGACACCTTTTCGAGCATCTCGCTGCTCATGATGGGGCGGTCGACGCTGCTGATAACCTCGAAGTTGATGCTTGTTGCATCCTCGGGGAAGAACTTTACGGTAACGCCGTCCTCGGGATTTGTGGTTATCTCTCCCTCACGCATCACCTTAAGGTGGCGTGCCGACCGGTTGATGATTGTACTCTTGCCCACACCGTTGCTTCCGCTCAGTATATTCACGTCGGGACGCAGTTCCCAATAGATGTGCTTGCGGTTGCTCCACAATGAGTCAATCTCTATGCTCTTGATGTATTGTGCCTTCTTTTCCATTTGTCAAACTGAAAAGTGAAAACTGAAAGGTGAAAACTCGTTCCGGGATTCAATCCTGCTTGGAGGGGTTGAACCTTTGCTTTTCGCAAATGTAATATATTGTCGCGCCAAATTCAAGTGACTGTAAGATTAAATAATTTAAAAATAGTGAAAAATGCTTGGTTAAGGCAATTTGTTCTTATCTTCGCAATCGAGGTAGACGACCTTTGAATAAAGAGAGTGTGCTGCCTGTTCAATAACAGCTAATAACTTGTGCTATGATAAGAATCTATTGCAAGAACAATGGTGTTACAAAGGAGTTCGAGAAGGGACTCTCTTTGAGGGAGATTTATGACGGTCTGGAACTTGATATGCCTAACGGTGTCATTGCTGCCAAAGTGAATAATGTTACCGAGGGGCTTGCAATGCGTCTTTACAGACACAAGGATGTGGAGTTCCTTGATATTACCACAGATGACGGTATGCGCATGTATGTCCGTTCGCTCACCTTCATTTTCATGAAAGCGATGAATGAGATTTTTCCGGGAGAGACTGTGCGCTTCGAGAATGCGATATCCAAAGGCTATTATTGCCGTATGGATCATCCTCTGACCGATGACGAGGTCAATGCTGTGCGAGACAGGATGCAGAACATCGTGGCTTGCGACCTTCCTTTCAAACGCATCGAGTGTCACACCGATGAGGCGATAGAGATGTTCTCGCGCATAGGACGCACCGATAAAGTGCGCCTGCTTGAGACATATGACCATCTTTATACAAGCTATTACGAGCTTGACGGTTACATCGACAGCTATTATAACGGGCTTGTGCCCAGTACGGGATATATAAGACTCTTCGAAATAGAGAAGTATGACGACGGAGTGCTGCTCCGTGTGCCCAACAGGAACAATCCTTCGGAACTTGAGGACAAGATACCGCAGGAGAAACTGCATGAGCTCTTCGAGGAGCGTCTGCAGTGGCACCAGAAGATGGGTGTTGAGACAATCGGCGACTTCAACAAGGCCGTGCGTGCAGGTTTTGGGGTTGATCTTGTCAATGTATCCGAGGTATTGCAGGAGCGTCGTCTTTCGCGCATCGCCGACATGGTGGGCGATCGCGGTGCAAGGGTGGTGCTCATTGCCGGTCCTTCATCGTCGGGAAAGACCACTTTCAGCAAGAGACTCAATGTGCAGTTGCTTGCATGCGGTCTCAAACCATATGCGATATCGCTTGACGACTATTTCGTGAACCGCACAGAGACTCCGCGCAAGCCCGACGGCGATTACGACTTCGAGTCGATATATTCGATTGACCTGCCTTTCTTCAACGAGTCGCTTACCAGGATTCTTGCAGGCGAGGAGATTGATATACCCACATACAACTTCAAGAAGGGCGAGCGCGAGTTCAACGGCAAACGTCTGAAACTCACCCCACAGATGGTGCTGGTGATAGAGGGTACGCACGCACTGAATCCTCTGCTTACATCGCAGGTACCCGATTCCGAGAAGTTCCGAATATATGTATCTGCACTGACCTCGATAAAGCTCGACTACCATAACTATGTATCGACATCGGACAACCGTCTTCTTCGCCGTATAATACGCGATGCAAAATACCGCGGTTACCCTGCGCAGGAGACTATAATGCGCTGGCCCGATGTGCGCAGGGGCGAGGAGGAGTGGATATTCCCGTTCCAGGAGAATGCCGATGTCATGTTCAACTCTTCGCTCTTCTATGAACTTGCGGTCTTCAAGTCCCAGGCCGAGCCTATGCTCCGTGCGGTGCCTGAGAATGTTCCCGAATATTCCGAGGCGCAAAGGCTTTTGCGTTTCCTCGATTATATTGTACCTTTGCAAGACAAAGAGATGCCGCCGACATCACTCGCACGCGAGTTTCTTGGTGGCAGCAGTTTCAAATATTGATTTATGCCGAAAGGTTCGTTGACACAAACACAGACACAGGCGCTCACGCAGACCTTGTCGCCCCAGCAGTTGCTTGTTGTGCAGCTGCTTGAGATGACAACGGTGGAGATTGAGGATCGTGTAAGAGGCGAGGTTATGGATAACCCTGCCCTTGAACCCGTGGAACATGATGATATGCCCGGAGGTGAGGAACCGGGGGATGATGTGCAGCCCGATTACGGTACAGCCGATGATTATGACGACTACAGCGGCAACGAGGATATTCCTGTGGCTGCAAGCAGCCGATCATGGAACGAAATCCCTATTGGCGACACTATATCCTTCGGTGACACTCTCATGGAGCAACTCGGTGAACTTGCGCTCACTCCGCAGCAACAGGCGGTGGGTGAATATATAATAGGTTCTCTCGATGAGGATGGCCTGTTGCGTAAACCGCTTGAGGAGATTGAAGATGAACTTCTCATATACAATAGCATTGATGCCGATGAAGCTGCCATTCTTGAGGTTCTTGGAATGATACAGACATTCGAACCTGCCGGTATTGCCGCGCGCAACCTGCAGGAGTGCCTTATGTTGCAGCTTGAACGTTGCTCCGATGAACGTGACGTAGAACTGCAGAAACGTATTGTTGCCGATTATTACGACGACTTTACAGGCAAACGTTGGGATGCCATTGCCGACAAACTCGGCATTACAGGCGAAGAGTGCCGCGAAGCAATCTCTGAGATTGTACGTCTTAATCCGCGTCCGGGTGCATCCTTGACCGAGAGCGTCGGCTTCAGCCGCCAGCAGATAACTCCTGATTTCCTTATCGAAGTGGATGACGAGGATGTTTACGTCTCGCTCAACAACGCGCATCTTCCTTCGCTCAAGGTCAGCGATGAGTATATGCAGATGCTCGATGCGCAGGCGTCGGGAAGCAACAGCGAACAGCGTGCCGCAGCGCAGTTCCTTCGTCAGAAGATTGATGCCGCAAAGAATTTTGTTTCGGCAGTGCAGCAACGCGAACACACGATGATAACTACCATGAAGGCAATAGTGGGCTTGCAGAAACAGTTCTTTGTAAGCGGTGGCGATGAGGCGATGCTCAAACCGATGATTCTTGAGGATATCGCGAAGATGACAGGATTCGATATCTCCACAGTATCCCGTGTAAGCAACAGCAAGTATGTTCAGACTCCTTGGACAATATATCCGCTCAAGTATTTCTTCAGCGACGGAGTGATCAAGGATGACGGGACCGAGCAGTCGGTATATGAACTCTTCCGTGTAATGCGTGAACTTATAGACGGCGAGGACAAGAGCAACCCTCTTACCGACCAGGCTTTGCAGGAGATTCTATCTGTCCAGGGCTACAATGTCGCACGTCGCACGGTAGCCAAGTACCGCGAACAGTTGGGGATACCTGTTGCAAGGCTACGCAAAGAGTGAGAGCAAACGGAAAGCTTGTGCAAGCGAGCGAAAGCCAAGTTTACTTGAGCTTTTACAGCGAGTGCAGCCAAGTTTCAAGCCCACGCAGTGGGGTTAAAGGTGAAAACTGAAAGGTGAAAACGGAAAGCTTGTGCAAGCGAGCGAAAGCCAAGTTTACTTGAGCTTTTACAGCGAGTGCAGCCAAGGTTCAAGCCCACAAAGTGGGGTTAAAGGTGAAAGCGGAAAGGTGAAAACGGAAAACGGAAAGCTAAAAGGTGAAAACTGAAAGCTGAAAACGGAATGTGAAAGCCTCTGGAATATTGCTAATGCTGGTGCCCCAGCGTCGACCGTTGGTTCGCTACGCTCCAGCATGGCATATGCTATGATTATCCTTGCTTTGTCATCCTGAGCGTAGCGAACCAACGGTCGACGCCCGGAGGGGCTAAAGTCAAGGATCTCAAAACCGCTAATTGAGATTTTTCGCTTTGCTCAAAATGACAAGTTCGCGGTTGTTTTGCGCGGTTTTGTACTTATGTTATTATAAATTCTCTTTCGGGAGAGCCTTCAACAACACGTCTCGTCGCTACGCTCCATCGAAATGACAGGTTCGCAGTTTGGACGGGCTTATATCGAATCTACCATAAATTATATGTTATGAAGAATCTCTTTTGTGTTTTTATGTTCCTGTTCCTTTCGGCAGGTGTGTTGGCTCAGGAGAATTATCCTGCTGTTTTGGAGTGTGAAATGGAGAGCGAGATACTTGGTACAACAAAGAAGTATTGCATATATCTGCCTGCCGGTTATGGCGACGAGAGCAGGAGTTTTCCGGTGCTTTATCTGTTGCACGGACTCACCGATACCCATACTGCCTGGCGCGACAGGGGTAATATGAAGGAGATTGCTACAGCCGTGTTCGGCGAGGGAAAGGCACAGGAGATGATTATTGTGATGCCCGACGCCGGAACAACATACGATGGTTATTTCAATTGTCCGGAGTGGCGCTACGAGGATTACTTCTTCAAGGAACTCGTACCTCATGTAGAGAGCAAGTACCGTATTATGGCCGATAGGCAGCACCGTGCGATAGCAGGCCTATCGATGGGTGGCGGTGGCACAACATGGTATGCGATAAACCACAGCGATATGTTTTCAAGTGCATATGCGATGAGTGCGCTTATGGGAATGGTCGAGAACAGCTGGATAAGCAACAATCCCGATGACCGTCGTGCTGTCTTTATGCGCAGCGCTGTGGAGAACAGCAATATTGCGGCCGTGGAGAATGCCACTCCGGAGCAGTGCGCCGCGATTGCATCGGTGCGCTGGTTCATAGATGTAGGTGACGACGATTTCCTTTTTGACAACAATATGGATTTCATCAAGGCGATGCGTGGCAAACGTATACCGTATCAGTTACGTGTGCGCGAGGGCGGTCACACCTGGCACTATTGGCAGGAGGCATTGCGCATTGCATTGCCGTTTGTCTCTGAAGGGTTCGGCAAGTGAAAGGCGTTCTCATTTCTTGAAGTACTCCATCGGCTTCATATTGTACTCCTTATAGAATGCGCGTCGGAAAGAGTATGCGCCTTTGAAGCCGCACATGATGGCAAGCTTATATATTGGAATCTCCGGGTTCTCATGATGCAACCTTATCATATGTGCAATCCTCAGTTTGTTCAAGAGCCTTGGAAACGATATGCCTAACTCTTCGTTGACGTATTTCGAGGCATAGCTGCGGTTGGTACCGAGGCCGGCAGCCATATCCTCAATGGTATAATCCGGGTTAAGGAAGAAGGGCGGTTCTGCGCTTATCAGAGCGGCATACCTTTCTGCTATTCTGGGTTTCCAATTCTGCATATGCTTCAAGTATTGCAATTCCTATGCAAAATTGGCAATTATGGAACATCTTCTTTTTCACTCAAAAGGCTAATATTTTCACTGGAAAGACATTTTTACGTTTTTTGCCCTGAAAATGGGCTCAGTAGAAATTTAGTGTGGGTGAAATAACTCAAGTAAATAAAACTGTTATTCCTTGGTTTGTTTTATCCTTAATCTGTTGTTGTTTATTCTTCTTGTTGTCGTTCTATCACATACTTTTCGTGACCGAAAAGTACGCAAAAGGTCCCGGCACACGGAAATTCCAGTCGACCTTTTCTTTGTTGTCAACACCGCCTTTACCGCAACCCGTGCGGCACCAATTTC
>JAFQEZ010000001.1 GCA_017398805.1 Bacteroidaceae bacterium
GTTAAAGTGTGCAAGCGAGCGAAAGTCAAGTTTACTTGAGCTTTTACAGCGAGTGCAGCCAAGTTTCAAGCCCACGCAGTGGGGTTAAAGATGAAAGTTGCTCTCGCAACTTCGACAAAGCTGCGAGCAAGCGAGTGTGTGGAAGTTTACTTACACACAAAGCGAGCGAAAGCAGGTTCAACGTAGTTAACACCGGCAGCAACAGGTCGCGCGTAGGACCCCTCAGTCCTTACGGACAGCCAATTGCTCCCCTGTTTTAGGGGAGCTGTCACGTAGTGACTGAGGGGTATCAACAGGGGAGCAATCCACGTGCAGTGCGGGTTAAACGTAGGGGCAGACCGATGTGTCTGCCCTAAAAGTTGAAAGTTGAAAGATGAAAGTTGCGAGACGCGTATGTTGTCAAAGTAATAACCGCGAACCTGTCATCCTGAGCGCAGCGAACCAACGGTCGACGCCCAAGGCGTCAGCCTTAGCATTAAGCCGGAGGGGCTAAAGTCAAGGATCTAATGTTTGCATCTGTAGGGGCAGGTCTTGTGCCTGCCCTTTGCTCGCGGTTGCTCTTTTTGGGGCGGACACGCCGGTACCGCCCCTACGGCGTTGTTCTCTGTACTCTAATAAAACTATTTCATACAAAAGCACCCCTTAAATTTTTCTTAATGACCTTTTTGCGCTATCTTCGTAACCACAAGGAACATACAAACAAATAACACACAACCTCAAACACTATGCATTTACAGGCAGGCGCACTCCTCAAGAATGGAGAATACAAGATAGAAAAAGTCCTTGGTCAAGGCGGTTTCGGCATAACCTACCTTGCCGAGCAAACCTCCCTCGGTCGCAAGGTCGCAATAAAAGAGTTTTTCATGAAAGAGCATTGTGAACGCGATTCCGGCACTTCATATATATCTGTCCCTTCAAGTGGTAGTCGTGAACTGGTAGACCGTTTCCGTCAAAAGTTTATCAAGGAGGCACGAAACATAGCATCTCTTGAACACAAACATATAGTTCCTATTATAGATGTCTTCGAAGAGAACGGGACTGCCTATTACGTGATGAAATATTTTTCCGGCGGTTCACTCTCTTTTAATTCTGCAATCCCGGAAGATGTTGCCCTGAGATATACAAACCAGTTGGCATCAGCCTTGCGCTTTATCCATCAAAAGCGCATGATGCATCTTGATATCAAGCCTTCCAATATACTCCTTGACGATGAAGACAATGTTGTATTGATAGACTTCGGTCTTGCAAAGCAGTATGACAATGCAGGTCAGCAGACAAGTACTACTCCTGTCGGTATAAGCCATGGCTATGCTCCTATTGAGCAGTACCGTAGCGGTGGTGTCAGCGCATTCTCTCCTGCAACAGATATCTACTCTTTGGGTGCTACATTGTATAAACTACTTACCGGCACAACACCGCCCGAAGCAATGGATATTGTTGCTACAGGAGTTCCTGCATGCCCGGCAAATGTTTCTGCAGAGACATGGAATGCGGTAAAGAGCGCCATGCAGCCGGCTGCATCATCCCGTCCACAGAGTGTTGACGAGTTCCTCTCTTTGCTAGGTGAAAACGGAACCGAAGGTCGACGCCCAGAGGGGCTAAAGTCAAAGGTGAAAACTGAAAACGGGAAGAATAAAGAGGTATATGAAGGCGAAACTGAACTGAACGGAAATGTGAAAGGTGCGAGTAAGCGAGAGGGCGAGAATTTATTCACGCACACAGCGAGCGAAAGCAGTTTCGACGAAGTCAAAGATGAAAACGGAAAACTTGTTGCCGACGAATCTCAATCCATTGATGTAGTAGAGGTTCCTGATTCCGCGGATACTGTCATTTCGAACGGAGGTGAGAAATCTCAAAAAAACAAGCCTGGGAAATCCCTGTGGCTAATACTCCTTCTGTTGCTTATTGCAGTAGCCGGTGCATGGTTCCTGTTCGGTGGTGCAGGAAGCGGTGATGCTTCAAAGACGAATGCTTCCCCAATAGGCAACCAAAGTGAAGCCCCGGAAGTGGCAAACGAGGCAGGAACTCTTATACCTATTCTCGACAGTGCAACAGACAAATTTGGTTTCATTGACCAGAGCGGCACCGAGGTTGTCCCATGCAAGTATGATTTTGCGTACAGTTTCTCCGAAGGCTTGGCGCGTGTTGAATTGAACGGCAAATGGAGCTTTATTGACAAGAGCGGAAACGAGGTTATCCCATGCAGGTATGATTTTGCGTACAGTTTCTACGAAGGCTTGGCGCGTGTTAAATTGAACGGCAAATATGGTTTCATTGACCAGAGCGGCACCGAGGTTATCCCATGCAAGTATGATGATGTGGATGATTTCTACGAAGGCTTGGCGCGTGTTGAATTGAACGGCAAATATGGTTTCATTGACCAGAGCGGCACCGAGGTTATCCCATGCAAGTATGATGATGTGGATGATTTCTCCGAAGGCTTTGCGCGTGTTGAATTGAACGGCAAATATGGTTATATTGACCAGAACGGCACCGAGGTTATCCCATGCAAGTATGATGATGTGTCGTGGCGGTCTTTCTCCGAAGGCTTGGCGGCAGTTGAATTGAACGACAAATGGGGCTTTATTGACCAGAGCGGTACCGAGGTTATCACATGCAAGTATGATTGGGCGGGCTATTTCTCCGAAGGCTTGGCGGTAGTTAAGTTGAACGGCAAACGTGGGTTCATTGACCAGAGCGGTAATGAGGTTATCCCATGCAAGTATTATGGTCTGAGCGATTTCTCCGAAGGCTTGGCGACAGTTTATTTGAACGGCAAATGGGGCTTTATTGACCAGAGCGGCACCGAGGTTATCCCATGCAAGTATGATTATGTGAACGATTTCTCCGAAGGCTTGGCGCGTGTTAAATTGAACGGCAAATTTGGCTTTATTGACCAGAGCGGAAACGAGGTTATCCCATGCAGGTATGATTTTGCGGAGGTTTTCTCCGAAGGCTTGGCGCGTGTTTATTTGAACGGCAAACGTGGGTTCATTGACCAGAGCGGTAATGAGGTTATCCCATGCAAGTATGATGGTGCGGATGATTTCTCCGAAGGCTTGGCGCGTGTTGGATTGAACGACAAATATTTCTACATTGACAAGGCAGGCAAAGAGTATATAAAGTAGTGGAATATTGAACGATTTACTCTTGTAGAAGATTAATTAAGGCTGTTTGCGTTGCGTACCTATAACGGCAATCTGGATTTTCTGTAAATAATTAAATCATTTTTATGGCAGATAACTATCTTGAGAAAAGGATGGAGCAATATCGCTCTGGTGCTCCTGCTGCAAAACATCGTGAGGGGCTTGCGGGGTTGCTTGCAAAGAACCGTAGCACACGCGGTTATGACAGCTCTTTTGTTGTGCGCAAGGACCAGTTGCGCAGGATAGTGTCGGTGAACACGTTGGTGGCGTCGGCACGCAACAGGCAGGTGTTGCGTTTCCGCATTGTGACATCGGAGGAGGCCCATAAGGTGCTCCCGTATATAAAGATGGGTAGTGGATTGCCCGGGATTAATCTGCCGTTGCCGGGTACGGAACCGAATGCGTTCATCGTTGTATGCTCTACTATTGAACCTCGTCCCAGTACATATGTCGACCTTGGAATATCTGTGCAGAGCATGTTGCTGCAGGCTACTGAGATAGGGCTTAACGGGTTGTGTATGATGGCATTTGAGAAGGATGCGTTAATCTCGGATCTTGAATTGCCGTTTGATCCTCTTGCGGTAGTTGCGATAGGCAGGAGCGCCGAGAAGCATAAGCTTGTTGAGATAAGCGCCGATGATCCTCACGGATACTACCGCGAGGGCGGTGTGCACTATGTGCCTAAAGTGCGTCTTGAGGAACTGCTGATAGGGGAGTAAATCCATGCAAAGGTTTCTGCTTTACTTCACTACCTTGTAATTCTTCTTGGCATCGGCACGGGTAGTGTAGTTGAAATGCCACCATTCTGTTCGTAGGGGTTTGAAACCTGCCTCCTGCATTACCTTGCGGAGCAGGCGTCTGTTATCCATTGCTTCTTGTGTAATCTTGCCTTGCGCAACAAGCTCCTCCTCCTTGTCGATGTGGCTTGTGCTTGTCAGTGCATCCACCTTTGTTCCCATGTCTATGCTGTCACCCTTCTCATCGACGATACTCACGTCAACGGCAAGGCCGTAGTTGTGTAGCCCTCCGCCATTCTTGGGGTTGCTTACATAGTTCTGTTGGGGTGTCCCTTTTACCTTGTCCCACATCTTCTGCTGAACGCTCATAGGGCGCGTGGCATCATAGATACATATCCTCCATCCGGGATGATATTTGGCAAGCAGGGCATTTGCCTTTACAACGGCCTTTGCTGCTTTGGGGTGAAGATATGCCTCGGTAAAGTCGTACATTGCTTCTCCCACAAAATTATCACTCTTTGCGTACATCATCTCTACCTCGATGTTGTTATCAAGGTCTTTAACTCTGAGGAATCCCTCCATCGGAGGTTGGGCATTCATGTTCAGCACTGTTGCTGTGGCAAGCAAGAGGGTGATGGCAATTCTTCTCATAGTAGAGCTTCAAGTTTATTAAGGGAGGTTCTATAAATTAGGTCGCGCGCGAAATATAAACCAACCTACAAAGAATAATTGATTACTACTTTATAGAACCTCCCTTAAAAGAGTGAAGGACCGCAAAGCGGCCCTCCACAAAGAAGTTTATGCATCGATATTGGCGTATGTTGCATTCTTTTCAATGAACTCGCGACGTGGCCCTACGTCATCGCCCATAAGCATGGAGAATATGTAGTCGGCCTCCTGGGCATCGCGGATTGTAACCTGTTTCAGGGTACGTGTCTCGGGGTTCATGGTTGTGTCCCACAACTGCTCGGGGTTCATCTCACCAAGACCTTTGTAACGCTGTATATTTATCTCCTTCTCGTTACCGCCTGCATACTCCTGGATGAACGCATCTTTTTCTGCATCATCGTAGCAGTATTTCTTTACCTTGCCCTTTGAACACAGATAGAGTGGTGGCATCGCCTTGTAGAGGTGTCCGCCCTCGATAACCTCGGGCATGTATCGGTAGAAGAGTGTCATGATGAGTGTTCCGATGTGTGCACCGTCGACGTCGGCATCGGCCATCATAATAATCTTGTGGTAACGGAGTTTCTCGATATTCGCTTTCTTGCTGTCCTCGGGGTCAAGGCCGAAACGTACACCAATAGCCTGGATGATGTTGTTTACCTCATCGCTCTCGAAAGCCTTGTGCCACATTACCTTCTCCACGTTGAGAATCTTACCGCGGAGCGGGAGGATTGCCTGGAACTTGTTCTTGCGTCCCTGTTTTGCCGAACCGCCCGCAGAGTCTCCCTCGACAAGGAAGAGTTCGCAGTTTGCAGGGTCTTTGTCGGAGCAGTCGGCAAGCTTGCCCGGCATACCGCATCCGCTCATAGGGCTCTTGCGCTGTACGCTCTCACGTGCCTTGCGTGCCGCAATACGCGCTGTAGCTGCAAGAATAACCTTGTCGACAACCATCTTTGCCTCCTTGGGGTGCTCCTCAAGGTAGTATGCAAGAGCTTCGCCTACAGCCTGGTCTACAGCGCCTGTTACCTCGCTGTTGCCGAGCTTGGTCTTTGTCTGTCCCTCGAACTGTGGCTCTGCAACCTTTACCGATACGATGGCTGTCAAACCTTCGCGGAAGTCCTCGCCCGAGATTTCAACCTTTGCCTTCTCAAGAGCCTTTGTGTCATCGGCATATTTCTTGAGAGTGCGGGTAAGGGCGCGGCGAAAACCGGCAAGGTGTGTACCGCCCTCAATGGTGTTGATGTTGTTCACATAAGTGTGTACATTCTCGCTGTAACCGGTGTTGTATATGATTGCAACCTCAATGGGGATGTTGTTCTTCTCTGTGTTCAGGTAGATAACATCACCGATGAGTGGTGTGCGTGACGAGTCAATGTAGCGCACGAACTCCTTGAGACCCTCGGTTGAATAGAATGTCTCGCTCATGTAGTTGCCGTTCTCGTCGGTCTGGCGCATGTCGGTGAGTGTGATTGTTATACCTGCGTTCAAGTATGCAAGTTCACGAAGGCGTGTAGCAAGAATCTGATACTGGTACTCCGATACTACGAAGATTGAATCATCGGGCTGGAATGTCTGCTTTGTACCTCTAAGGTCGGTGTCGCCTACGCAGTGTACCTCTTCAAGCGGCTTGCCGCATGAGTAGTTCTGTACATAGTGCTTGCCGTCGCGGAAGACCTCAGTCTTCATATGCTTTGAAAGTGCATTCACGCACGATACACCAACACCGTGCAGACCACCTGAAACCTTGTAGGAGTCCTTGTTGAACTTACCTCCGGCATGCAGCACTGTCATAACGACTTCAAGGGCTGAACGGCCCTCCTTCTCGTGTATATCCACAGGGATACCGCGTCCGTTGTCCTGGACTGTGATTGAGTTGCCGGGATTGATGGTTACATTGATATGGGTACAGAAGCCTGCCATAGCCTCGTCAATTGAGTTGTCGACAACTTCGTATACCAGATGGTGAAGACCCTTTTCGCTGATGTCTCCGATGTACATCGCAGGGCGTTTGCGGACTGCCTCAAGGCCTTCCAGAACCTGAATGCTGTCGGCTGAATAATTCGCCGCAGAGTTCTTGTTGATATCTTCGCTCATAGTTGATTTTGCTGTTCTTATAAACTGAACAAAGTTACTAAAAAACGGCAGACAAAACAAGTGTTTTTCTCTCTTTTTATTGACCCCTCAGTCACTTCGTGACTGCGTGTTGAAAGGCGTGTTGAAAGGTAAGCCTTCGGGCTTCTTTAAGTCTTTGTAGTCCTTAAAGCCTTTAATGCCCTTGTTGCCCATGCTCCTTTTTACGGGTCAGTAGCAAAAAGGTGTGGGTCAGCAAAATATTTGCAGTAGTTATGAAAAAGAGATCCCTCGTCGCTACATAAGCTGCTGAAGCAGCACTCCTCGGGGAACCTAAAGGTTCCTTCGTCGCAACCAACGCTCATTCGCGTCGGCGGAATGACAATTGCGCAATGATAAGCATAGGTAATCTCTTTAACCGGCACCGTTAAATTCCACAGCTTGAACCTGTTTGATTTTTGGAAAAAGTGCGAGGAGTGTTTGACCGCTGGTTACACGGTTGCTTGCAAGCGGGTAACTGAGGGAGTCCCGCAGCACCCAAAAATCAAGCAGAAAGTTCAAGCGGCAAGACCTCTTTGACTGAAAGATGTCGCTTGCGACTCTTGAACCAAAAAGAGGTCGACTGGAATTTCCGTGTGCCGGGACCTTTTGCGTACTTTTCGGTCACGAAAAGTATGTGATAGAACGACA
>JAFQEZ010000002.1 GCA_017398805.1 Bacteroidaceae bacterium
TCCAAAAATCAAACAGGTTCAAGCTGTGGAATTTAACGGTGCCGGTTAAAGAGATTACCTCTGCTTGTCATTGCGCAATTGTCATCCCGACAGAGCGTAGCGACGAGGGATCTCTTTTTCATTACAACCGCAAATATTTTGTCAACCCACACCTTTTTGCTACTGAGCCCAAGTTTATTCTCGGAATACAACAGATAAACATGTATATTCCGCATTTAAGCGAACAAAAAAACAAGGGAAACAAGTCTGTTTTTACTTGCTTCCCTATTGAAAATAAATGGTTTAACCAATTGTAAAATTTTAATACTCCTCTTCGTCGAAGAAGTAAATGATATTTGAATGTCAATGATTTATGATAAATGTCTTTTGATTAAACAAGTTTATTTTGTGTCAAAATACGGCAAAATACTATTCCTCATATATATGAACATATCTGTCTTTATCTAAAATGAACTTCTGTTTGAATGGAAATATGTATATTTTCAGGTATTTCTGGTGGTGTGAGGCGGATTTCTCCGAAACTTATTTCAGAGAAAGCGTTTACCTCTCCGTCATTAATAAAAAGAAGTGTAGAAAATGAATCAAAATTGGAATTAAAGAAGTGCGATGTAATCTGTGATGCTACTTTGTTGAATTGTTATTATTGAAATCCGACATAAACAGTACCCCATTGTTGAAATACTCAAACGCGATTGACATTGTTTTCATTAGATTTGGATATTTTTCTTTATTGATATTATAAAGAACCTCAAACTCTTTTTCTTGGCTTTTGCCGTCTACTATATTTGACCAAAAGAATTGCCAGAATTGCATTTGGTGCCCCTTTTCTATTTTTGATAAACAATGAATGAATACATCATTCTTTTCTTGCATTGTGTCGTGCAATAATGTTTGCAGATAGTTAGGGGCGTCTGCATCAAGCGATGCTCCAACTGATAATGCTATTAGCCTGTTGCAGTATAGAGTGTCGTTTATTGTATAACATTTTGCGAGAGCCTTAATGTGTTCATATGCTCGATTATACATTGACAAGTCGTACCCATTTTTGTCGCTGTATTTGTATGTAGAGTTAAAATCGTTCCAATTTTCAGGAAACGCTCTGAAAAAATCCAATTGCAACTCTTTGGATTGTGGATTTTGCAATAATGCCCTATATGCATTGTTTAGTCTTGCTGTGTCAATGGGAAAATATTGCGCTGTGATTGTTGAAAGAAACGTTGCAAACAGTAATAGTGTAAGAAAATAGCGTTTCATAAGATTTATTGTTTCTAAAAATATAATTACTCGGAGTTTACGTTTATTTTTATTCCATTATGTCCGTAGTTGTCAAAAAAGTCAAAAAGTTCTTTTGTTTTTTTCTTAGAATTCCAGACATTATAACTTTCAGTCACTTTATCATATGAATAATTTTCGCCAGGCAAGAAACAGCCTTCCGTGTCCTTCCCATAATTACCAGAATGGATGGCAATACCACTACGACCAGGTACACTGTCTACATACAAACTTTTCTGCAAGGTTGCTGATTTGCCACTTTGAGTCCACCTTTAAAAGCAAATATACAAAACGGGCATGCCGTTGTCAATAGTTATTGGTGGAAATCTCTTTTTGTTTCACTTGATTTAACAAAAATGAGAGGACTAAAGAAGGTATGTGAATAAACAAGTTTATTCTCGGAATACAACAATAAACATGTATATTCCGCATTTAAGCGAACAAAAAAACAAGGGAAACAAGTCTGTTTTTACTTGCTTCCCTATTGAAAATAAATGGTTTAACCAATTGTAGAATCTTAATACTCCTCTTCGTCGAAGAAGAAGTCTTCGTTGCTGCTTGGGTAATCGGGCCAGATGTCTTCTATGCTCTCATATACATCGCCTTCGTCCTCAATCTCCTGCAGGTTCTCAATCACTTCCAATGGTGCGCCCGAACGTACAGCATAGTCAATAAGTTCGTCCTTTGTTGCAGGCCATGGTGCGTCTTCCAATCTTGATGCCAATTCAAGTGTCCAATACATGTTATAATTGTTTTTTTATTAATACTTTTTTAGTGCGTGCAAAAATAGTCTAAATTTGGTTATTTACAAGGTTTTTGCCATTTTTTTTCGGTGCCCTGCATCAGGCTGCGCTGGAGCAGGAAGAAATAATCAGAGAGGCGGTTCATATATACCATTGCCAGGGCATCGATGCTGCACTCTGCAGCCAGTGCCACAAGCTGTCTCTCGGCGCGGCGGCAGACGGTGCGGCACACGTTGGCCCGTGCGGCCTTGTCGCTGTGCCCCGGCAGAATGAAACTGTGCATCTGCGGTAGTGCTGCCTCAAGTGTGTCAATAGCCTTTTCAATCGCCTCAATCCTCTCTTTGCCTATGGGGCTGCATGTTGCATTTTCTGTAGCAATGTAGCTGCCGATACACAAAAGGTCATTTTCTATCTTCTCTATGAATGCTACCGTGCAGCTGTCGTCAAGCGATGCCGCAAGCAGCCCGATAAAGGCATTCAGCTCGTCGATTGTGCCGTACGCTTCCACACGGCAGTGGTTCTTGGGCACACGGTTGCCGCCTGCCAATGAGGTGCTTCCGCAGTCTCCGGTGCCTGTATATATTACTGCTTTTTTCATGACGTTATCTTTTGAGAGTGTAGTTCTGCTTCTGCTTTTCGTTGTTGAAGAGGAGAATGCCGTAACTGTACATGTCATATGTAACTATTGTCAATGGCGATTCTATCGCATGTTGCCACAGTTCCTCTGCCTCTTTGCTTTGGTGTATGCCTTCAACGATGATGATGCTCTCTTTGTTCGTGTTGTGCATGGCACATTCGAGCAGCGATCCTCTTCCGCAGCACTCTCCAAGGTAGAGGATACCGCAATAGCCGTTCTCCTTTATCTCTCTCTCCAGCAGCTGCAAAGGATTCCCTTTCATCAGCCTGCATCCGATTTTTTCAAGATAGGCGGCAGGATCTTTGCCCGTCTCCCCCTTTTCGCTTATAAGGCATTGGGGGATGTTTCTTCTTGCGCTTCCTATGGCGCATGCAGCGGCAACCGATTCAATCACTATTGCACTTGATGGTGAAAAGTAGTTGGCTATCCTGAATATTTCGCGGCACTTCCCGGCTCCAATGCCATGACATTGGCAAGCGATGTCGTCAAGTTCGTCATATGCATAATAAGGCAACTTTTCCCTCAGTACCTGTGTAATGAAGAAAAAGGCAGAGGGGGATTGTATGCCAAACCCCCTGTTATGCCTTTTACGGTTTATCCAGCTGCCTGGCTTGAACATTACCGGCGTTTTTTAGAGTGCGAAAGCCTCCTTTACCTTCTCTACGTAGTCGAGTTTCTCCCATGTGAAGAGCTCCACCTCAATCTCCTTTGTCTCAAGGTAGCGCGACTCGAAACGCTTTGTCACCACCTGAGGCTTGCGGCCCATGTGGCCGTATGATGCAGTCTCGCTGTAGATTGGGTTGCGAAGCTTAAGGCGCTCCTCGATAGCCTTAGGACGCAGGTCGAAGAGTCCCTTTACCTTCTCGGCAATCTCGCCGTCGGTGAGTGCAACCTTTGCTGTGCCGTATGTGTTGACGAATACGCTTACAGGCTCTGCCACACCTATGGCATATGAGAGCTGTATTAGTGCCTCCTCAGCCACACCTGCTGCAACAAGGTTCTTTGCAATGTGGCGTGCTGCGTATGCTGCACTGCGGTCTACCTTGCTGGGGTCCTTGCCGCTGAATGCGCCACCTCCGTGTGCACCCTTGCCACCGTATGTGTCAACGATAATCTTGCGTCCGGTGAGGCCTGTATCGCCGTGAGGACCACCGATAACGAACTTGCCTGTCGGGTTCACGTGATACTTGATATCGTCGCCGAAGAGTGCGAGCACGCTATCCGATGCAATCTTCGCCTTCACGCGTGGCATGAGGATGTTGATTACGTCCTCTTTGATCTTTGCCACCTGAGCAGCGTCGGCTGCAAGCTGCGCCTCAACGCCCTCTTCTGTGGGCTGTATAAAGTCGTCGTGCTGTGTAGACACAACTATTGTGTCAATGCGCACGGGCTTGTTCTCGTCGTTGTACTCGATTGTAACCTGGCTCTTTGAGTCGGGACGCAGGTAGGTCATCTCCTTGCCCTCGCGACGAATCTCGGCAAGTTCGGTGAGGATAAGATGCGAGAGGTCGAGTGACACCGGCATATAGTTTTCGGTCTCGTTGGTCGCATAGCCGAACATCATACCCTGGTCACCTGCACCCTGGTTCATCGGGTCCTCGCGCTCTACACCACGGTTGATGTCGGCGCTCTGCTCGTGGATAGCCGAGAAAATACCGCATGAGTTGCCGTCGAACATATACTCGCTCTTTGTGTATCCAATTCTGTTGATTACACCGCGTGCTATCTCCTGCAGGTCAACGTAAGCCGATGATTTCACCTCTCCTGCAATCACTACCTGTCCTGTTGTCACGAGTGTTTCGCATGCAACCTTTGACTGTGGGTCGAATGCGATGAGCTGGTCAAGAACTGCGTCCGAAATCTGGTCCGCTACTTTGTCAGGGTGTCCCTCTGAAACTGATTCCGATGTGAATAAGTATCCCATAGTTTTTCTGTATTATGCCCGAAGGTACCAATAATCTTGTGTCCTGCCGGGCGTGGTTAAAAATCTTTTTTCTTTATAAACAGCCCTGTCGGAACTATGTGGTGGGATAACTGATGCCGGAAAAGTACCTTTACAATGCCCTCTGATGGGGCTTTTAGCATTTTTTACCGTGGTTGCAAGCAGTCAAATCTTTCCACACAGCCCATGATAGGGCTCATATCCGTTGCAAAGGTATATAATTTTGCCGTATTTACGTATAATAAGCTGTTTAAATTTCTAAATTTCTAAATAGATTCTTCGCGGTAATGAGATTCTTCGTTTCTTATATCGAACTCCGTTTATTTAAGGTATATTCTGTTTACTTCGTCTTTGAGGTCGGTAAAGATATGCTCTACTGCAGCCTTGTGCTTTTCTATTGCATCATTCGGTATAAATATTGTATCGTTCCAGTCAAGGCCAACAGCCTCGTGTGCTTCAATAATCGCTTTTTCAATATTTGTAAAGCCAACGGGGTTCGCATACTCCTTGTTTATTGTTAATATTGAGTTCCAGAAATCACCACGCTTTACTTGAATAAGAGTCGTGTCATAAGCATCACCACCGGCTACGGTTGATGATGCATTGGAAGCTGCAATCCGCTCCTCCAATTTCCTGTCCTCCTCAAAAGAGCCAATAATTGTGTCAAAGGGACAACAATGGGACAAGTAATAGTTTGTTACTGACATATAAGCGTTATCTGTGAACAGACGGTCGAACTCTGCCGAAGAAAGA
>JAFQEZ010000016.1 GCA_017398805.1 Bacteroidaceae bacterium
CTTATCATTGCGCAATTGTCATCCCGCCGACGCGAATGAGCGTTGGTTGCGACGAAGGAACCTTTAGGTTCCCCGAGGAGTGCTGCTTCAGCAGCTTATGTAGCGACGAGGGATCTCTTTTTCCATTACAACCGCAAATATCTTGTCAACCCACACCTTTTTGCTATTGAACCTACAAAATATCCTCCTTACTTTTGCAGATATTTAAAATATTATTACCTTTATAAAAATTAAGCAGTCGATTCATTGTCTCCTGTCATACAGAGCGCAGAGAGCTTGAGTGTTTTATAACGAACCAAAATATCGTTTGATATATAATATAACTAACCTTAAACAATAAGTATGAGAAAAACTGTATTGCTATTACTGCTTGCTATGGTGCTGGGTCTCAGTTCCTGCAGTACACAAAAACACACCTTTGAGATAAAGGACAATAAATTCCTTTATGATGGCGAAAAGGTGCAGCTCATCTGTGGTGAGATGCACTATCCGCGTATTCCGGTAGAGTACTGGCGCGACCGTATGCAGCGCGCGAAGGCCATGGGACTCAATACCGTTTCGGCCTATGTGTTCTGGGCTGTACATGAGCCACAGCCGGGCGAATTCAATTTCGAAGGACAGGCTGACATCGCACGTTTCGTTGAGATTGCTGCCGAGGAAGGGCTCTTCGTACTTCTCCGTCCGGGTCCATACGTATGTGCCGAGTTCGATTTCGGAGGATATCCCTACTGGTTGCAGAATGACAGTACTCTCAAATGGCGCAGCGACAACCCTGCGTTCCTTGCAGCATGTGAGCGTTATCTGAATGCTCTTGGCAAAGAACTTGCTCCGCACACAGTGACCAATGGCGGTAACATCATTATGGTTCAGGTAGAGAACGAATACGGTTCGTACAGCAACGACAAGGTGTATCTTGGTAAACTCGCCGAGATGATAAAGAATGCAGGCTTCAACGTGCCATTGATGACATGTGACGGATCGGGACAGATGCCTAACGGATATATTCCAGGTATTCTCCCCACTGTGAACGGCGCAGTGGGTGATGATATCATGAAGTCAATCGACCGCTATTGGCCAGGAGGACCATACTTTGTTGCAGAGTTCTATCCTGCATGGTTCGATGTGTGGGGGCTTCCACACTCAGCAGTAGACTATAAGGGCCCTGCTGCACAGCTCGACTGGATGCTCAAGAACGATGTCTCTGTCAGCATATACATGTTCCATGGAGGAACAAACTTTGCATACACCAATGGAGCAAACACAAACAACGGTTCGTATGAACCACAGCCCACGAGCTATGATTATGACGCTCCTCTTGGCGAGTACGGTAATGCTTATCCCAAGTATCATGCATTTCGCGAGGTTATCCAGCGTAATCTCCCCAAGGGTGTGACGCTTCCGCCGGTTCCGGCTGATAACCCGACAACTACATTTGCCGAAGTTGAACTTACCGAGTGGGCTCCATTGTCTATTGCATACGGTAAACAGGTTGATGCAGAGCGTCCTCTCACTTTCGAGGCCATGATGCAGGATTATGGCTATATGCATTACCAGACAACAATTGCTGCACCCGATAGCGGCAAACTCGTGATTGACGAGTTGCGTGACTATGCTGTGGTAATCCTCAACGGCAAAGTGGTGGGAAGCATCGACAGAAGATTCCATCAGAACAGTATAGCACTGAATGTTACTGAACCTAATTCGGTGCTTGAGATACTTGTTGAGAACGGTGGCCGTGTAAATTATGGTAAGGATCTTGTAAACAACCTCAAGGGTATAACCAAGGGGGTTACTTTCAATGGCAATGAACTGACAGGCTGGAAAACAACATCTTTGCCGTTGCATCGTGCCGATGTTGACAAGTTCGTCTTCCCTAAGGTACGCTACGAGGGTAATCTGCCAGGCTTCTGCCGCGGTACATTCACAGTAGACAAGGTTGGCGATACGTTCATTGACATGACAGGCTGGGGCAAGGGTGCCGTTTGGGTAAACGGCCGTTCACTCGGTAAGTTCTGGGGCATCGGTCCTCAGCAGACAATGTATCTCCCTGCTCCATGGTTGAAGGAGGGCGAGAACGAAATCGTTGTCTTCGAGATGGAGTCTACAGGCAAGCGCACCCTTCGTGGTGTGGACAAGCCTATCCTTAACGTGCTTGGTCCCGATAAGAACGCATTCAAGACTTCACGACAGTATAACCGTGTTCCCGTTCTTGATGAGTATGACGGAATCTACAAGGGAACTTTAGAGAAGAAAACCGGTTGGCAGGAATTTACCTTTGACGGTATGAAGACACTCCGTCACCTCTGTATCGATATCCAGAGTACATATGACGGCAAGAATTCATGCATATGCGAAATTGAACTGCTTGATGAGAACGGCAATCCTATCGGCAAGAAAAAGTGGGAGATTGTTCACACTAACACTGAGGCTTTGGGTGAGGGCGTTGCCGAGGATATGATTGACGGCGATGTCGCGACATATTGGCACAGCGCATGGAAAAAAGATGTGAAACAGCTTCCACACCAGATTATCATTGACCTGGGAAACATACGCACAGTAAAAGGATTCAGAATCTACATGCGTGATGTCAATCTGCCCGGTTGCATAAAGGATTTCCGTCTTTACGGACGCCCGCAGTTCTTCCTTTATGAATAATCATTACCATGAGAATATAAAACATGAAAGAGTGTTGCAGTGCAACACTCTTTCATGTTATATCTCCATTCCCTTGTCAATGGGCGAAAATCTCTATCAACTTTCCACTTTACACTTTGACCTCTTCACTTTGCTTATCTCTCGGCACGCATTGGATTGTTGAGGAAATCCTCATACGAAAGTCTGATACCGTCTTCAAGTTCAGTGCTGTATCTCCATCCAAGAGCGGCGCTCTTCGAAACATCAAGTAGTTTGCGAGGGGTACCGTTGGGCTTGCTTGTGTCCCATTTGATTTCACCCTCGTAACCTATAACCTTGGCAACCAGTGTTGTCAGTTCCTTGATTGAAATCTCTTTTCCTGTTCCTGCGTTTACGGTCTCGTTGCCACTGTAATTGTTCATGAGAAACACGCATAGGTTCGCAAGGTCATCAACATACAGGAATTCGCGCATCGGCGTTCCGTCGCCCCAGCATGTAACCTCCTTCAGCCCGTTCTCTTTTGCCTCATGGAAACGGCGGATGAGTGCCGGTAACACATGGCTGTTGTTAGGGTGGTAGTTGTCGTTGGGTCCGTAAAGATTGGTCGGCATTACGCTTATGAAATCCGTTCCGTACTGGCGGTTCAGATATTCGCAATATTTCAGTCCCGAAATCTTTGCAAGTGCATATGCCTCATTTGTGGGCTCAAGTTCCGATGTCAGCAGGCAACTCTCCTTCATAGGCTGAGGTGCCAAACGCGGATATATGCATGATGAACCAAGGAACTCCAGTTTCTTGCAACCGTTGTGCCATGCTGCATTGATTACATTCATCTCAAGCATCATATTGTCGTACATGAAGTCGGCGAGGGCAGTGTGGTTCGCAATTATCCCACCCACCTTTGCGGCTGCAAGGAAAACGTATTCAGGCTTCTCTGAAGCGAAAAACTGCTCTACCTGTTCCTGACGGCACAAATCAAGTTCGCTATGGGTGCGTGTGATTATGTTTGTATAGCCTTGGCGATTCAATTCGCGTACTATTGCAGAACCTACCATTCCGCGGTGCCCTGCAACGTATATCTTAGAATTCTTTTCCATTCTCTGTGTGTTATGGATTTATTTCACAATACCTCGTTCAAGGAACTCTGCAAGGTTAGTGCGCACCTTCTCACCGGCCTTCTCTACAGCGACTTTAGCCATATCCGAGTCTACCATAATCTTTACCAACTGCTCGAAGGTAGTCTTCTGCGGATTCCAACCGAGTTCCTTGCGTGCCTTTGACGGGTCGCCCCACAGGTTTACAACGTCTGTAGGACGGTAGAAGTCGGGAGATACCTCAATCAGAACCTTGCCTGTGGCTTTGTCGATGCCTTTCTCATCAGCGCCTTCGCCAACGAACTCAAGTTCTATGCCCACATGTTTGAATGCGTGGTAGCAGAACTCGCGTACAGAGTGCTGTTCACCGGTCGCAATCACGAAATCCTCGGGTTTGTCATTCTGCAGCATCAGCCACATACATTCAACATAATCCTTTGCATATCCCCAGTCGCGCAACGACGAGAGGTTGCCAAGATAAAGCTTCTCCTGTTTGCCTTGTGCAATACGTGCTGCAGCCAATGTGATCTTGCGTGTTACGAATGTCTCTCCTCGGCGCTCGCTCTCATGGTTGAAGAGAATGCCCGAGCAGCAGAACATGTTGTATGCCTCGCGGTACTCCTTTACAATCCAGTGTCCGTAAAGTTTTGCAACGGCATAGGGACTGTATGGGTGGAATGGAGTCTTTTCGTTCTGTGGAACCTCCTCCACTTTTCCATAAAGTTCCGATGTGGAAGCCTGGTATATGTGGCATGTATCAGCGAGTCCGCAAAGACGTACAGCCTCAAGCACTCTCAATACTCCTGTAGCATCAACGTTGGCTGTGAACTCAGGAGAGTCGAAACTGACCTGAACATGGCTCTGCGCTGCAAGGTTGTATATCTCATCGGGGCGCACTTTACCTATGACCTGTACAAGGCTCATCGAGTCGCTGAGGTCGGCATAATGCAAGTGGAATTGCGGGTGTCCTTCAAGGTGTGCTATTCGTTCGCGGTAGTCAACCGATGATCGTCTTATCGTGCCGTGTACGTCGTATCCTTTTTCTATCAGAAGTTCCGACAGGAATGAACCGTCCTGTCCGGTAATACCTGTAATCAGCGCTTTCTTCATAATTGTTTTATTTTGAATGTTTTGAATCTTGCTACAAAGTTACTAATTTCTTATATATCATCAAAGCAACAGAGAACGTTCTCTGTTGCTTTGATAGTCAATAGTTTAAAATCATTCGATCTCGATACTCCTTGTTCCTTTTGGCTCGGGTGTTGTGACCTTTTTTGGAATATGAATGTGAAGTACACCATGCTTCACTTTTGCCTCAATCTTGCCGGTATCGGCATTGTCGGGCAGCACAAGTGTCTGCTGGAATTTTGTGTAGGTGAATTCCTTGCGTAGGTAACGTCCGTTGCACTCGCATTTTCCATCCTTGCATTTATCATCTTCCTTTTTCTCATCTTTCGTATCGCAACACTCTCCATCCTTGCAGTTGCATCCTTTTTCCATTGTAATGGTAAGGTCGTTGTAACCGTTGATATCAATCTTGAAATCGTGCTTGCACATTCCTGCTGCAGCAACCTCCACCTTGTACTCCTTGTCGGTTTCAAGAACGTTTATTGCCGGCACATTGGTGCCGTTACGCATCATGACATCATTGTTGAAAAAATCGCTGAAGATACTTGGCAGCCAGCCCTGGCCACCGTGTTTCATTGGCATACCCATAATTCTTTTTTTTAAAAGGTTTCACATGTTAAATAAGCAGCCGCAACAGGACATAGGCAATAACGGCCCCGATTTGATGCAGGTGTTTACCAGACCGCAGTCTCTCGCAGAGTGACTTATTGAGTGCCTGCCTGTCGCGTGCTGCTCTTGATGTTATAATGGAAATCAATGGTATCTTGTTCTGGAGACGATATTATTTTGACTCTTTTTAAACAAAAGGTCACGCATTATCCGTGATACTGAAAAATCTTTTGCAATTAAATGAAGTATTTGTTGGAAAATAGAAAATTTATTCATACCTTTGCAACGCTTTTGAGAAATCAAAGCAACATGGTGGTTGTAGTTCAGCTGGTTAGAGCGTCAGATTGTGGTTCTGAATGTCGTGGGTTCGAATCCCATCAACCACCCAAGAAAGCAGGAATAAATTTATTCCTGCTTTTCTTTATTTTTTCTACGTAAGTGTGCATGCTTCTCAATTTGTGTTAAATTGACTTTTACAATTATTCTGGCTCACCTGCAAAGTCGGCTCAACGTAAAATTCTGAGGGATTTGATTTTCATGCGTATAATTTTGCCAGTCTGAAAAGGAAAAAATCTTTATCTTTCACCCCCCTGAATTGTGCTCTAAAAGCTTTAATTTTAGAATTGAAAGATTCCGATGCAGC
>JAFQEZ010000017.1 GCA_017398805.1 Bacteroidaceae bacterium
CAACAAATGCTTTTGCTGAAAGTTTTAATGCTAAAATCAAAGCATTCAGAGCACAGCTTAGAGGTGTTACCGACTTAAAGTTCTTCTTTTATAGATTGACTAAACTTTTTGCATAGCCCCCCAGACTTTGCAGGTGAGCCCCCACGCGTGTATGTATAACAATCCCCCGATACCAATGTTTGCCGTTGGCGTATGGATACACCAATGGCTATACAGGTATTTTGGGGTATGTATATAACACACCTATGGGGCATTCACCGCTGCTTTGTTCTTGACAGACAATTTGAAATTTTTCCAGGATTTCTAACCGTCAAAACCAAAGCGTAGTAAACGCCTTATATATGTCTTGCGTGGTTTGCCCACGCACTGCAAAACTAAATAAAGTAATTGGATTTTCCTACACCCTCGCATTTTTTTCTTGAATCGTTGCAGTTCTTTTGGGATTATCATTAATTTTGCCTTGAAGATTAACTTATAACTAATATAAATACTATGGAATTACCTTTTGCAGAATCTTGGAGAATCAAGATGGTTGAACCCATCAAGAAGAGTACACGCGAAGAGAGAGAGAAATGGATGAAAGAGGCCAACTACAACCTCTTCCAGTTGAAATCGGAGCAGGTATATATCGATTGCCTCACCGACTCGGGCACAGGCGCAATGAGTGACCGTCAGTGGGCAGCCCTGATGATGGGCGACGAGAGCTATGCCGGTTCATCTTCATTCTTCCAGTTAAAGGACACAATCACACGCCTCACCGGCTTTGAGTATGTAATCCCCACACACCAGGGTAGAGCAGCCGAGAACGTACTCTTCAGCCACCTTGTAAAGAATGGTGACATCGTTCCCGGCAACTCGCATTTCGACACCACCAAAGGACACATCGAGAGCCGAAAGGCCACAGCACTCGACTGCACCGTCGACGAGGCAAAGGACACACAGCTCGAGGTTCCTTTCAAGGGCAACGTAGACCCTAAGAAGCTTGAGAAGGCTCTTGCCGAGCATGCCGACAAGGTTCCGTTCATCATCGTCACCATCACCAACAACACCGCCGGCGGACAGCCTGTTTCAATGCAGAACCTGCGTGAGGTACGTGCCATTGCCGACAAGTACGGCAAACGCGTGATCTATGACTCTGCACGCTTTGTGGAGAACGCATATTTCATCAAAACGCGCGAAGAGGGCTATGCCGACAAGACCATCAAGGAGATTGTGAAGGAGATATATTCACTTGCCGACGGTATGACAATGAGTGCCAAGAAAGACGGTATCGTGAACATGGGCGGTTTCATCGCTACCCGGCACGAGGACTGGTACGAAGGCGCAAAGAAATATTGTATTCCTTTCGAGGGTTACCTCACATACGGCGGTATGAACGGCCGTGACATGGCTGCTTTGGCAGTAGGTCTTGACGAGAACACCGAGCTCGACAACATCGAGACACGCATCCGTCAGGTGCAGTACCTTGCAGCGAAGTTAGACGAATATGGCATACCATACCAGCGCCCTGTAGGCGGTCACGCACTCTTTGTAGATGCAGATATGGTACTCTCTAACGTGCCCAAGGAGGAGTTCCCTGCACAGACACTCGCCATAGAGCTTTATCTTGAGGCCGGTGTCCGCGGTTGCGAGATCGGCTATATCCTTGCCGACAGAGACCCTGTTACACGCGAGAACCGCTTCGGCGGCCTCGATCTGTTGCGCCTGTGCATCGCCCGCCGCGTCTACACCAACAACCATATGGACGTGATTGCCGCAGCCCTCAAGAATGTATACGACCGTCGCGACACCATCCGCCACGGCGTCCGCATCGTCTGGGAGACAGAGCTGATGAGACACTTCACAGTGAAATTGGAGAGAATAGAGGATTAACAAAGAGAAAAAGCGAATTAAACAGAAATCCCCAAGCCCGGCCGGGCTTGGGGATTTCTGCTTTTGACATATAAGCGTACCCCTCCAGCAGTCACTGCGTGACATAATATTGTCCCTCTGTCTTAGGGGGACGAGCCGTTTACAGCGGAGGGGGTATCGATAGGGGACAAAATGGCTGTATAATTCACAGAATAATTAATTTGACAAAAATTAAGTATAATTTGTATGATTATATGAAAATGTTGATTATCTTCGCGAGGTAACTTTAAAAAAGACAACTTATGAAACTACTTAGAAACTTTATGATGGCACTCGCTTTGGTGGCGTTCGTGTCATGTGGTAACGAAGCAGCAAAGGCTGATTCAAAGGGTGATTCAAAGACTGAGAAGGCTAAAACAGAGCAGTGTGACAATACTGCTAGTACAAAGGATAAGTGCGCAGACAAGGCTGCTTGCGCTGAGAAGAAGTGTGGCGAGAGCCAGTGTGCTGAGGCTGCTTGCGCAGAGAAGAAGTGTGGCGAGGGCCAGTGTGCTGAGGCTGCTTGCGCAGAGAAGAAGTGCGCTGAGGGTCAGTGTGCAGAGGCTGCTTGCGCAGAGAAGAAGTGCGCTGAGGGTCAGTGTGCAAAGGCTGATTGCGCAAAGGAAAAGTGCGCCGAGAAACAGTGCGAAAAGGCTGCTTGCGAAAAGTGATAAGGCTTTAATTACGTATAACACCCCGACGCTTTTGCGTCGGGGTGTTTGTTATATCCCGAAGTAGCAACTTATGAAACCGTAGTAGGCATTCTTTCTACTGTCGGACTTTGGGATTATTGTCCTGAAGTTGGGTGCAATCCTTATATATTTCCCCAATCTGAATTCTGCCCCTGCAAGTATCACAATCTCTTCGGCCTCCTTGCTAAGTTCGCTTCCCGACATAAGACCGTCGGTACGTGCATACAACCTTAGCCATCTGTTGAGTGATGCTGTCCCGTAGAGCGAGAAACCGTAGCGGTTGTTCCCTTTTGTTCCTTGGAAGTTGCGTATGATATTGTATTCGAGTCCAAGGGAAAACCACTTGTATCTGTATCCTGCAAACATGGCATAGTTTATGATATTGCTCTTTCCCTTGCTGCTTTCATCTATGCCGGCATAGAGCCTCATGTAGAGTCCTTTCAAGGGGTTGATTGTCGCACCGGCACCATACATGAGCCCGTCGCCATCCTGAATGCGTTTATACCCTTCGCCGTTGGCTACAATAAGGTCTGCCTCAATCCATGGGGCAAAGATGTACGCAAAGGAGACTCCAAGGTCGGCGCTGTTACAGAACATGTATTGGTCCTGGTATGTCTTGTATATGTAACGGTAGCCCCAGAAATTCTCCTGAAAGGTAGCCTGCGTTGTTCCTATGAGTCCGGCATCGAGTCTCATTCTGTGATGTTTCCAGCTTACTATGGCATTCTTTATATATGCGATGCGCTGGTAGTCGCCAACGTCGCTTGAGCGCCCGATGTCAAGCACACCCTTGATGCTGAGGCTACGGCTGAACCGGTATTCATACCCTAAATAACTGCGGTCGAGATCGAATCCACGGTCATCGTTTACAGAACCGAATCCGCTGTGGAAGTTTGTGAATATCTGTACGATTGCATTGCCGTGCGGCTGTTTATGCTCCTTCTGTGCACTTGCCGTTATGCATAGCATGATAAGAAGCAGGAATGTTGATGTTTTCTCTTTTTTCATATATTCATACAATTAGTGGATTGCTTATCAGAGCCTGACGTATAATACAACCGTTGCAACGGATAAATGTTCATTGGGAGTTGTCGTAACCGTCGGTCAGTGCGAAGCGGAGGGGAGTTAAACAACTACAAGCCTGCTATTGCATGCAAGGATATCAAAAAATCTCTTTTATCTAATAAAAAATGGGATTTTCCGCTTAATTCTTTCTGAAACATTCTTATATTCGCGTTGTTAAGTGATTTAGAAATTTCGATTATGAAAATGTTCAGAATTTTAATGTGTGGCCTCTCGTTGATGGCTGCTGTTTCGTGTGGAAATGATGCTGTCAAGGCTGACAGCTGCTGTGAAAAGAAAGCTGATAAGGCAAAAGGTGAATGTACTGCCAAGGATGTGAAGAGTGACGATTGCAAGGAGAAATGCAATGCGGTGGTGGATAATATGATGTCGCGCCGCAGTATCAGGAAGTATAAGGACCAGGCTGTTGACCGTGAATTGCTGAAACAGATTATGCTCTGTGGCATCAATGCTCCCAACGGTCAGAACAAGCAGTCGTGGGAGGTCAGGGTAGTGGACAACAAAGCTCTTCAGGATGAGATAAAGGCCCTTGAAGGAGGTGAACGCATAGCCAAATGTTTCTATAATGCTCCTGTGTGGGTGTTCATTGCACGTGACAATGGGTATGACTTCTCTACTATAGATTGCGGTCTGCTCTCTGAGAATATAATGCTGGCAGCACACTCTATGGGCATAGGTTCCGTATGCCTTGGCAGTCCTGTCCGTTTTGTGTTCGATAGCCCCGATAAAGAAAAGATTCTCGACAAACTCGGTTTCAGTGAAGGATATGAACTTTGCATCTGCATAGCGCTCGGTTACCCAGACGAAACGCCTGCAGCAAAGCCGAGAGATATAAAAAAGGTAAGATTTATTGATTGATTATATGAAAGTACTTCTTATTAACGGCAGTCCGCGAAAGGCTGGCAATACATTCCGCGCTTTGACTGAGGTTGCAAATACCCTTGAGTCATTAGGCGTGGAGAGCGAGATTGTACATATCGGGCCTGTTGCCATTCAGGGCTGCATCGCATGCTTCCGCTGCAAGGGTCTCGGACGTTGCGTCTTCAACGATACCCCTTATGTCACGGTGCGTGAGAAGATTGAGAGTGCCGACGGCATTATCATAGGTTCTCCGGTATATTATGCAGGGCCGAACGGTTCGTTATGTGCGTTGCTCGACAGGCTTTTCTTCTCGAGCAAGCAGCATCTGCAGTATAAGCCTGCTGCAGCGGTTGCAGTGTGCCGAAGGGGTGGTGCGAGCGCGACATTTGACCGCTTGAACAAATACTTTACAATAAGCAACATGCCTGTAGTGCCGTCGCAGTATTGGAATAGCGTACATGGTCTCATGCCCGGTGATGCCGAGAAGGATGCTGAGGGTTTGCAGACAATGCGTACTCTCGCGCGTAACATGGCATGGATGCTGAAAGCATTGAATGCCGAAGGGGTGGAACGTCCCGAGAGGGAAGAACCGCTATCTACTAATTTTATTAGGGAATAGGTTCGCTGAGTTGTCATTCTGACGACTGAAAGGAGGAAGAATCTCTTTTTTTGCATGAGATTTCTTACTATCATTATTCGCGTAACTCATCGAAAACCTCTTTTGATTTTTTCATTAAGGTATGGTCGAAATGACATTATTCGCGGAGCTGTCATTATTACGACTGAATGGAGGAAGAATCTCTCTTTTTTTAGTGGCTATTCTTCTGAATTATATCCCGTTGTATGTGTATGCCAGTGTAAAGATACTTATCTTGCACTGGCATCCTTCCTGAATAGACTTGGCGCAGCTTGCAAGGGTGGCGCCTGTGGTAAGGATGTCGTCAATGAGCAGAATGTGCTTTCCCTCGAGCAGTGTGGCATCAGATAGAGCAAAGATGCCTTCTACATTCTGCCAGCGCTCGTCGCGACTTTTGTGTGTCTGTGTCTCGTTGCTCTTTAGGCGCTTTACTGCATTCTTTATCACAGGAATCCCTGTTGCGCGTGACAAACCTTTTGCTATGTAGTCGCACTGGTTGTATCCACGCTGCCTCATTTTCCTTTTTGATAACGGCAGGGGCACAATGGCATCGATGTCATCAAAGAAACCGCTCTCGGCAATCTCCTTTGCAGCAAGGAAGGCAAGGCGATCGCCTGTATCGGGGCTGTTCTTGTATTTGAGACGGTGAATCAGATTGTTGTAGGGCGAGTTCTTGTGATAGTACATGAATGAGGTCGCGCGCTCAATTTCAACCTTGCCCCAGAATGACTTTTCAATCTCATCCAGGTGTATCTTCTCTATTTTCGGGAGCGTGCTGAGACAATTGATGCAGATATCCTTCTCTTGTGGCGAAAGCAGTTCACCGCATACCACGCATGTGCGCGGGAATATCAGATCTATAAGGTCAGAAATCCATTTCATCGCCACTGTAATTTATCGCTTTCATAATCAATGAGGGCTCAAAGCCACGGCTTGCTGCGTAGCGCATAATTTTCTGCTGTGCTGCATAGTCCTCTTTTCCTTTCAGTTCCCTGCGCTTGGTGGCAATGACTTCTGCAAACGCCGCAGCATACTGCTCCTCGTCAATATTCTCAATTGCCTCGTTCACAAGTTCACGAGGCAAACGCTTTTCGCAGAGTGCCGCCCTTATCTTGATGCGCCCCCAACGGTTGAAACGCACCTTGTCATTGACAAAAGCGCGGCAGTAGCGCGCCTCGTCAATGAATCCCTCCTGTTGAAGTCGCACAATAATCTTTTGCTGCTCACCATGCGGCACACCCCACGCTGCAAGCTTAGTGCTCACTTCGCTGATGCATCTTTCGCACAACGTGCAATATGCCGCAGCCTTGTTCAGTGCTTCTCCCGTGGTCAGTTCTTTCATGGTTCTTATATTGCTCCCATGTTTTAGGGGAGCTGTCTGTTTACAGACTGAGGGGTTAGTTTTTTACAGCTTTAATCATTCTGTCGTTGTCGGCGAAGTCCTTGCGCAGTTCAATGTTGGTGTAGCCATAATCGGCAAGCATCTTCATTGTCTCAGCACCATGGGCGCGGTTGATTTCAAAATAGAGCGTGCCGCCTGACTTCAAAAGTGTCAAGCCCTTCTTGGCTATCGTGCGATAGAATAGCAACGGGTCGCTGTCGGGCACAAACAGGGCTGTGTGTGGTTCCCAATCGAGCACGTTGCTGTGCATTGCGCTCTTTTCGTTCTCCTTTATATAAGGTGGGTTGCTCACTATGATATCGAATTGCTTGCCGGTGGGCCGGTATGCCAGAATATCAACCTCTTCAAATGCAACGGCGCAACCATTTGCTTTGCTATTTTCCTTGGCAACAGCGAGGGCATCGTTTGAAATATCCCAAGCTGTTACTTTGCTTTCGGGGAGTTTATGCGCAAGGCTAATCGCAATGCAGCCGCTGCCGGTGCCTATGTCAATAATGCTTGCAGCTTTGCCGCTGTGGTCTGCTGCTATCCACTCGACGAGTTCGCTTGTCTCGGGGCGCGGGATAAGGGTTGCCGGTGTTACCTTGAACCTGAGTCCGCAAAAGTCGCTGTAACCTTGGATATATTGGATAGGCTCATGCTTCTTCAGGCGTTCAATGGTGTCGAAAAGCATTGCCTCTTGTTCGGCTTTCAGCGTTACATCATCTTTGAGAAAGAATGTCATTTGCGGAATGCCAAGCATCTCGGTGGCAATAATACGGGTTAGAGCGGATGCTTCGCTTTGTGTGTAGTATCCGCTCAATTCCACGTTTATTATTTGCGCTATTCTTTTCACTTTAAAATGCTGAATAGTTGTTCCCAATCATCGCATAGTGCCTGCATTGCGGGGTATACAAGGCTTGCACCTGCATTTGAAAGTACCTCATCTTTTAAAAGTCCGGTGTTGACCGCTACTGTAAATAGCCCTGCTGCAACGCCTGCAGTAACGCCAAGCGGTGCGTTCTCTACCACTATAGCCTCATTGGGCTTGAGACCTCCGCGTTCAAGAGCCAGTAGGTAAGGGTCGGGGTAGGGCTTGCCGCGCTTCACGTTGAAACTGCTTATTATGTGGTTCTCGTCAAAAAGACTTGGGAAGTTGCTCTGTATGCGGTCGAGCAGTGTGGGAGTGCCGCTTCCTGTGACAATCATGGGAGTGAGTCCGCATGCCTTTACCTTCTGCACCAGTTCTATTGATCCCTGCATACGTGGGGTGGGAGGGTAGGTGTCAAAAATTTTACACTTCTTCTTGCACAGGTGGTCGATGAGTTCCTGGGTTGCAGGCTTTCCGAACTGTGCCATGCTTGCGGTGTTTATGGTATCGGCACCGGTGCGGCCTTCGTTCATATATACGTCCTCGCGTGTGAAGTTGAACCCGGCATCGGTCATTACCTTTGACCATGCATCGGCGTGGAAAGGCATTGAGTCGAACAGTACGCCGTCCATGTCGAACAATACAGCACGCAACTGCAAGGCGCTGTGGCCCTGCAGTTGCTTATAGTCATTTATTGCTTTTATGTAATCCATTAAAGACTGTTTGGTTTCTTTTGTTTAACCATAAGAATTAGATTCTTCGCTTCGCTCAGAATGACAGGTTCGCGGTTTTTAGTTCCTTCGCTATGCTCAGGATGACAGGTTCGCGGACTGTGTCATATCGAACGAACGTGAGATATCTCTTCTTCCGCTTTTTGAGATTCTTCGCTTTGCTCAGAATGACAAAACAACGTTTTGTTATCGACGAGTTTTGCAGCAACAGGTCAAACGCAGCACTCCCACCCCTCCGCCAGTAAACTGGCACCTCCCCTCAGGCAGAGGAGGAGTTTAACTTATGCCGTTTGGGTTGCGAA
>JAFQEZ010000018.1 GCA_017398805.1 Bacteroidaceae bacterium
AACAATCGTCTTATGGCTATGCTCTTTGGCAAAAAGCATCAGAACCTATCCATTTACAAGAATGACAATACAGGGTACGACCTTTTCAATGAGATTAATCCTATTACCTTGTCGGAGTTGACAAAAGAGAATCTGATGGAACCGGGATTAGTGTCATCAATTACTGCCAATAGTCCGGGCATTGACCGCGCACGCTATATGTTCAACAAATCACATCTTGTGGCCACGAACCATTTGGCACAATTGGCTGATAAGACAACACTAAGAACCCAAATCAGTTATTTCAATGACATATCCAAGCAAAGCAACTTCGTTGAAACCGAGTATTTATTTCCTGATGCATTGGATAAAATGTTGTATGAGTCCAATCTTTGGAGAGATAAGCGTAATCGTTTGGACGCAAACCTTAACTTTGAGTTGAATAGACCGAATCTTTATGTTAAGAATGAGCTAAAAGGAACATTTGATTGGATTTCGACTAGCAGCCAAACCATATTGAATGACAACTCGCAAAACTTAAAATCATCGCCAAATCGTCAGTTCGTTTCTGATGTACTAGATATAAAACTGCCGATATCCAATGACCGCTACATATCAATCGTTTCGACCAATAATTATAATTATCACCCACAGGAATTATCGCTTTATTCGGGAGAGATACAACGGTTGGATTATTCGTCATTCTATTCAAATACCACAGCTTCATTCAGACATAGGTTGTGGCGTATGTATGCAAACCATCAGATAGGATTCCAAGGTATGTTCCAGTCTTTGAAATCTACGATTGGTGATGTAACATCCATTTCCAAACAGAGATACGAGAGGTATATGCCGTACATCGGCACAGGACTTCAATTTGACAATCGGACTATCCATATGGAAGCTGATATAAAGATGAATCTTTATAATTGGCAATTGGAAAAGCATTCTCTCAATCGTAAGGAAACAGAGCTTTCTCCAGATGCCAGATTCTATCTCAAATATAGTGTTTCTGCAACTTCTGACCTAAGTCTCAATTACAGGTATTCTGAGTTGTTGCAAGATTTGAGACAGGTATATGATGGTGATTTATTTACATCTTATAGAACCATTGTGAACAATTCCCATTCCCCTGAAGCTGATGGAACGCATAGCCTTACACTGCGTTATCAGTATAGCCAACCTATTAAGGGCATATTCTTCATGCTTTCAGCATTGGGTAGTACAACACATCGCCATTCTGCATATGTAACTACCTTGCAACCAGATAGTGGAATTCTTGTAAGAACGAAGAAGGATGCTGACTACGATTCAGAGATGTACCTTGTAAATGGTCGTTTCAGCAAATCATTTGGTTTGTGGAAGAGTCTTCTGGGAGTTTATGGTAGCTATATGAAATCTTTTGATGCTCAATATAGCGGTAATGAATTACAGGACTACGATATGAACAACTATTCAGCTGGCATATCTTTTTCTGCCCGTCCTTTAAATTGGCTATCCTTTGAGTTGGAATCACAATGGCAACAGACACGTATGAAATCCGAGTTGGCAGATTCAAAAATTAATCAGCTGAAACATAATGCGAACCTGATATTCCCAATAACACGAAGTCTTCAATTTGGAATTAACAATGCCATCTATCAATCATTGGAAACAAAGGAAAATTCTTGGTTCACAGATTTTACGGCAAGTTATACCTACAAACAAATGGAATTTCAATTGAGCGTAAACAATATTTTGGGAAAATCCACTTACGAAAGAGAGTTTATCTCATCCATTGAGCGGAACTACTATCGTTATACGCTTCGTCCTCGTGAAGTTTTAGCAAAGGTGTCGTTTGCTTTTTAGCCAACCTATTCTTATAACAATAAAGCGACCTACCAGCAGTTCTACGGGATGCTAACGGGTTCTGTTATCATTGACTCGGCACAAACCGATGATCATCATATTTACGATGCAATGGTAATGCTTTTTGTCTCTAATAACAAATAATTGCAGAAATATTTTACCGTTTCTTCAAGCCGTTTATTCAAGCGCTGTTAATTAGAGCAAGTTGCGGTTTGATTTTGTTCCTCTTTATTTGTATCTTCGCACATTATGCGTATGGATACTTTTTATTATAACGAGTTCGGAACTTATCTGCGCGGCATATTCGGCTGCAAGGTACAGAAGATAACGATTGATGCCGGTTTTACATGTCCTAACCGTGACGGCAAGGTGGGGCGGGGTGGCTGTACCTACTGCAACAACCAGACATTCAATCCTGCCTATTGCCACAGGCATCTTCCGGTAAGGGAACTGATGATCGAGGGTATCTCTTTCTTTGCCCATAAGTATCCTACAATGCGTTATCTTGCATACTTTCAGGCATACACCAATACTTATGACTCGCTTGACAAACTGAAGGAAAAATATGAAGAGGCACTTGAAGTTGATGGCTGCGTGGGCATTGTCATAGGTACGCGTCCCGACTGTATGCCCGAGGAACTTCTCGATTATCTGCAGGAACTCTCACAACGGACATTCGTTCTTGTTGAGTACGGAATAGAAAGTACAGATGATGCCACATTGCTGCGGATAAACCGCGGACATGACTATGCATGTGCAGTAGATGCAGTCAAACGCACGGCTGCGCGAGGCATTCCGGTTGGGGCACATATAATACTTGGATTGCCGGGGGAGGATAGGGATGCGCTTATGCATCAGGCGTCGATCTTGTCGCAACTGCCGATCACTACACTCAAACTGCACCAGCTGCAGCTGATACGTGGAACACGCATGGCTAAGGAGTATGAGGAGTCACCTGATGACTTCAGCCTTTTTGCGCTTGATGACTACATCGAGACAGTCATTGATTACATTGAACGTCTCCGCCCCGATATCGTGCTTGAGCGCTTCGCTTCGCAATCGCCCAAGGAACTTCTTATAGCACCCGATTGGGGAGTTAAAAACCATGAACTTGTAGACAAGGTAAAGCGTCGCATGCGTGAACGGTCTACATATCAGGGACGGCTTTTCAGTGATGTTTAAATAATAAGATGCATCATTTTTAGCAGCTATAATAATCAAACAACAACACTTTATCTTTTAATAAAATGATGCAGGTTATTCTTTATATGCCACTTAACAGAGCAGAAGAATCATCATCTGTCCCACCAATATCCTGAGGAACATGGCAAGAGGGTAGACTGTCGCATAACCGATTGCTGCATCACCGCCTTTGCCTTGCTGATTGGCGAAAGCCAGTGCAGGAGGGTTGGTACATGAACCTGATATCACGCCAATGAGGGTGTTGTACTTGATATGCAGGATATATCTCCCGACAAGGCCTGCTATGATAATGGGGATAACCGTGATGAGTGCACCATAAAGAATCCACATATATCCGCCTTTGTTTATAATACTGTCCACAAATCCGCCTCCGGCACCAAGTCCTACGCATGCAAGGAAAAGGGTAATGCCTATTTCTCTAATCATGAGGTTTGCACTTGTTGTCGTATATGTGACAACACCCATCTTTGGACCGAAATAGCTTACAAGTATCGCTACGATTAGCGGACCGCCTGCCAAACCGAGTTTTAGAGGTGTTGAAATGAGTGTTCCGCTAAGGGGGATGCTACCGAGAATGCAACCGAGTGCAATACCGATGAAAATGGGTATGAGGTTGGGATGGTCAAGGAACTTTCTTTCGTCACCGAGCAGTTTCTTTACATCGTTGACTGCCGTTTCCCGTCCTACTACAGTTACGATATCGCCCACCTGCAGACGGAAATTGGCAGTAGGGGCAAGTTCCATTCCGGCACGGTGAACACGTGTGACATTGACACCGAACTCATGCCTTATGTTCAGTTTGCTTAGCTTTGTTCCGTTAAGTTTATGCTTTGTGAAGGTTATCTTGCGCGATATCAGGTCCTCCTCAACATTTATCCACTCCTGATCTGTCGGCTCGCCGATGAGTGTCAACAGGCTGTCGTGTATCTCCTTGTCTGCAATGACAAGAACCTTGTCACCGCACTTGAGTTTGCTATGTGAGTCGGCAATGAGGCAGTGTCCTGTAGCGCTGTCTATAATGCGCGACACAATGAAGTTGAGGTTGCTCCTTTTGCGTATCTCCTCGAGTGTGATTCCTGTGATTCCGGGGTTGGTGACTTTAAGCGACAGGCGCTGGATGTTCACGTTCTTATCTTCGTCCTTGCTGAATCTCTTTTCCCCTTTGTAGAAGGATTTCAATGCAATCATAGCCAGAATGCACCCGATTACTCCGAGTGGGTATGCCACACTGTAGCCAAGTGCAATATTGGGGCTTTCGTAACCGAACATGTCCTTGAATGCCGATGCTGCAGCACCCATACCCGGAGTGTTTGTTACTGCACCGGACATGATTCCGGTAACAGTGTCTACGCTTTCGGTAGTGACTGCAATCAGGAGTAGTGCCATAAGTACATCGAACAGTACTATTATACATGTAATGGTATTGAGCCTGATACCTCCTGCCTTGAAACTGGAGAAGAATCCGGGACCTACCTGCAGACCTATGGAGTAGACGAACAATATAAGTCCGAACTCCTTTACAAAATGAAGCAGTTCTCCGTCGAGTGTCATGCCGAAGTGCGACAGAAGAATACCAATAAATAGCACCCATGTCACTCCGAATGATATTCCGGCAATTTTGACCCTGCTGAGATATACTCCTATGCCTACTGTCAAGGCAAGTATTATCATAGAGTGTGCAACACTCGTTCCATACATGAGATTTTCAAAGAAAGATATCATATTATGATTTTTTTGATTTGCAAAATTACGTTAAAATCATCTCTTTTAATTCACTCTTTCTTCTGTTTTGTCAATAGTTGTTATTGTTTGTTTCAATGAATGGATTAATGGTGAGTGGGAGCATATTAATGTGCTTCCTGTTAGAGGAATATGTATTTGAGTACAAACAGTATTGCAAGTATATACATCGTTATAGTAATCTTCTTGAACTCTCCGCAGAGAACTTTGAGTACCACATAACCGGTATACGTTATTCCAATTTTTTTTCTTACTGATATTTACCCTGAATCGGGGTTCTGATACACATTACTTTGTTCCCGAAATAAACTTGTATATAGCCGATATTGACCACACTTTCGTAAAACCCTTTAAGTGTACCGTGTTTTTGGGACAGGAAAACCATGAATTGTTGATATACTCTGCTGCTGAGATTACGCAGTCGCGTTATGTGTGTCCTATAGCTGAATATTCACCATATTGCCTGTCTGGACTATTTTCAATACCGTGATTGTTGTTGCGGACATAATGAAAAGTGTCCGTGAAGTTTTAGGCGGTGTTGTGTTCTTTGCTTATTTGTGTCGGGCTATCTCTGAATCGATATGCTCAATTATTCCCTTTATGTCGTTTGGATGAAACCATGCAATCTCTTCATCCTTGCGGTACCATGTCACTTGCTTGCGTGAATATATTCTTGTGTTCTGTTTGATTTTTTCAATTGCAAAAGGGAGATCCCATTCCCCGTCAAGATATTTGAAAATCTCTTTGTATCCTACGGTGTTCAGTGAATTGTGGTGCTTGAGGTGTGTGAAACGTTTTACTTCGTCAATGAGTCCGTTTTCAATCATCATGTCCACACGGCGGTTTATCCGCTCGTACAGTTCTTCACGTTCGCGCCTGAGTCCGACCTTGATTATATTGAAAGGCCGATCCTTTTTCTCTCTCTTGCGGAAACTGCTGTACCTTTTGCCGGTCATGTAACATATTTCCAGAGCATGCATTACACGTTTGGGATTCTTGATGTCTGCTTCACTATAATATTCCGGGTCGAGGATGCGGAGCTCCTCTGCAAGTCTTTCGAGGCCTTCGCGTTCAAACTTCTCAAGAATCATGGCACGGGTGACTTCATCAACGGTGGGTATGTCATCTATTCCGTTGCATACTGCATCAATGTACATCATTGAACCGCCCGACATGAGCATTGTAGGGTGGTGTGGAAACTCTTTCTCGAGCAGGGCAAGCACCTCCTCTTCGTATAGTGCAGCACTGTAGTAGTCTCCGGGCGAAAGGTGTCCTACAAAATAGTGCTTTTGCCTTGCCAGTTCCTCTTTTGTAGGCATTGCCGTTCCTATCTCCATGCCGCTGTACATCTGTCTTGAGTCGGCTGATATTATCGGGCATCCATAATAAGCAGCAATGGCAAGACCGGTCTCAGTCTTGCCTACAGCTGTCGGGCCAATGAGTACAACAAGGTTGTTCATTAGTCTTTTGTGTCTGAACTTAATAGAGGTCGTCAATTGAACTTATCTCATCGGCGCTACCGATTCCGAAGCCGTCCATATCGATCTCCTCGTCATCATATTCATCGCTACCATAGAAATCTTCACTGAATTCATCGCCGGCATTGTTTGTGTTGCCTTTGCTCATCAGTTCATCAAAATCAAGTGTCTGGGCCGGTGCATTACCTACACTGCGTGTGCAGACAGGTGCATCTATGTCTTTGCCGAACTCGATCTTGCTGAGTTCCATGTAGAATACGCGGTCACCAAGCGGGTCGAAGACATACATGAGTTTCTGCTTCTCGTCCTCGACAAGATCACCGATTACAGTGCTGTCCATTACATAATTTTCATCTTCGGACAGACCACCCATATCTTCTCTTGTGATTTCGGTCTCCTTTATCCAGTTGTCGTTGCATATAAAGAATGATGTCATCTGGTCATCGGGGTAGCCTACTGATTCGAGAATTGCGGAGTGGAGTTCCATGAAGGTTGCATCAGAATCTATCTCAATGTCTCTTCTGAAATCATCAACCTCATCCGATAAGAGTCTGAACTTGTATACCATAATTATTTCTGTTAATTGTTTTGCGTTATAAATATGCCGAGTATGGAGTTTAGCCGATAATGCCTCTTTCCGACTCCTTCTCAATGAAGTTGAGTATTTGCTCTACCTCGGGAGTTGTGTTACCGCTCTCCTTGATTCTCGCAACAGCTGTAGATACAATAGTACCGCTTTCGTATATGTGGCGGTATGCCTCGTGTATGCTCTTTATAGCTTCGTTACTGAATCCACGGCGACGCAAACCGATGATATTCAATCCGCTGTAGCGTGCCGGTTCACGACCGACAATTATATATGGTGGAATATCCTTGTTGAGTCGGCATCCACCCTGTATCATTACGTAGCTGCCAATATGGCTGAACTGGTGGACAAGCACGCATGCACTGAGGATCGCATTGTCGTTTATTGTCACCTCGCCGGCAATCTTTGTGGAGTTGCCGATGATACAGCCGTTGCCGATTACGGAGTCATGACCGATATGGGCATTCTCCATGAACAGGTTGTTACTGCCTATTACGGTCTTGCCTTTTGAGGCAGTACCACGATTAAGTGTAACATTTTCACGTACCATATTGTTGTCTCCCATCTCAAGCGTTGTTTCTTCGCCTACAAACTTGAGGTCCTGTGGAATACCTCCGACAACAGCACCGTGGTGTATCTTGTTGTTATTACCCATTCTCGTGCCGCTCAACACAGAGGCGTGCGCCATAATGTGGCAATTGTCACCGATGACAACATTGTCCTCAATAAAAACGAATGGTTCGATTGTGCAGTTTTCACCTATCTTTGCTCCTGGGTGGATATGTGCTAATGGGCTTATCATAGTCATTGTGTTTTTTATAGCTTTTTTTTGCTTATAGTATTATTTGTTCTTGGTTATCTGTCCGGTGAACTGTGCTTCTGCAACAAGTTTCTCGCCGACAAATACATATCCCTTCATCATTGCGATCCCGTGACGGAGTTGTCCTATCTGCTCAACCTTGAATACAAGTGTATCACCGGGAACAACTTTCTTGTGGAAGGCAATCTTGTCTATCTTGACGAAGTATGTGGAGTACTTCTCCGGCTCATCGAGCATGTTAAGGATAAATACGGCACCGCACTGTGACATGGCTTCTACAAGCAGAACCCCCGGCATTACCGGCTCATCGGGGAAGTGCCCTGTGAAGAACGGTTCGTTCATGGTAACATTCTTTGTTCCCACGATGTAGTTTGAACCAAGTTCGGTAATCTTGTCTACGAGCAGCATCGGGTTGCGGTGGGGAAGTAGCGACTTGATGCGCTTGATGTCCATCACCGGCTCGCGGTTGGGGTCGTAGATAGGCGCTTGGATCAGATGCTCGCGGATGTTCTTTCTCATCGCGCGCGCGAACTTATTGTTGATTGTGTGTCCGGGGCATGTCGCAATGATGCGTCCTTGCAATGGTTTGCCTATGAGTGCAAGGTCACCGATTATGTCAAGCAATTTGTGACGTGCAGGCTCGTTGTTCCATACAAGAGGCTTGTGGTTGAGATAACCGAGTTTCTTTGCGTCCATGTGCGGTATTCCCAACAGATCGGCCAACTGGTCGAACTTTTCCTGAGGCATCTCACGCTCATAGATTACAATGGCATTGTCAAGGTCGCCTCCCTTGATGAGTCCAAGGTTCATGAGCGGCTCAAGTTCGCGTACGAAAACGAATGTGCGGCTCGAAGCGATTTCACTCTTGAAACTCTCCATATCCTCAAGGGTAGCATACTGGTTGAAGAGTATGTCGCTGTTGTAGTGTACAAGCACATTGAGGCTAAAGTTTTCATCAGGGAGGATGATGATTGAACTTCCAGTCTTCTCGTCTTTGATCTCTATTTTCGATTTGATTACAAAAACGTCTTTTTCGGCATTCTGTTCCTTGATTCCAACACGTTCGATATTCTCGACATAAAGTATTGCGCTGCCGTCAAGGATAGGGAACTCCGGACCGTTGACCTGCATGAGGCAGTTGTCGATGCCAAGAGCAAATAGTGCGGCAAGTGCATGCTCTACAGTGCTGACGCGCGCTTCTCCTTTTGTGAGGACTGTTCCGCGTGTAGTCTCTGTAACATTCTCGGCTATGGCATCGATGATGGGTTCGCCGGGAAGGTCTATACGCTGTATCTTGTATCCGTAGTTCTCCGGTGCAGGGTTGAATGTCACTGTAAGGCTCAAGCCTGTGTGAAGGCCTTTGCCGAATAGTGAGAAACTGCCGTTGAGTGTCTTTTGCTTATTCATGGGTTCTTTTATTTATTTTTCAATGCTTCAAGTTCTCTTGTAAGCTGTTTGATTTTCTTGTCCATTTCGGGAAGGCGTTTCATGTAGGCTGCAATACGTATATACTCGCGTGCATCCATTGCCGGTGCTCCGAGCAGTGTCTCGCCGCCCTTGAGGTTGCCTATCGTACCGCACTGTGGACCTACTGTAGTGCGGTCACCGATAGTGCTGTGTCCGGAAATACCTGCCTGACCACCGAATATACACCACTGACCTATCTTTGTAGAACCGGCGATACCTACCTGTGCAGCCATTGCAGTGTGGCTTCCAACCTCATCATTGTGGGCAATCTGTACAAGATTGTCAAGTTTGACGCCACTGTGGATGATGGTTGAACCCATTGTCGCACGGTCGATACAGGTATTTGCACCTATCTCTACATTATCTTCTATGACAACAATACCGGTCTGTGGAATCTTGTTGTAGCCGTCGGCTGTGGGTGCGAAACCGAATCCGTCGGCACCTATCACGCAACCGCTGTGGAGAATACAATTGTTTCCTACGCGGCAGTCGTGGTAGATTGTCACATGCGCATACAGCGTACATCCGTTGCCAACCTTAGCGCCGTCACCAATTGAAGTACCGTCATAAATGCTGCAACCGTCACCGATCTCGCAGTTCTCTCCAATTACAACGAATGGTGCAATGTAGCAGTTCTCGCCGATCTTTGCACTTGCTGCAATTGACGCGAGTGAACTTATGCCCTGTTTCTTCGGTTTTGCAGCCTCGTACATCATCATCAGTTTCGCAAGGCTCTCATATGCATTGTCGACCTTGATGAGTGTTGCGGCAATCTCCCTTTTGGGTTCAAAATCGCGGTTTACGAGTACCACCGATGAAAGGGTAGTGTATATGTGCTCTTCATATTTGGGGTTCGCAAGGAACGAGATTGCTCCGGGGACACCCTCTTCAATCTTGGCAAATGTGTAGATTTCGGCATTTTCATTTCCGACAACCTCGCCGCCAATGAATGATGCTATCTGTTTTGCTGTGAATTTCATAATTATCCTTTTTGTCTACTATATTCGGCGAAGATAACAATTCCGTTCAAATATAGGTTGTGTTTTTATATATTTTATTGCTTGAGTGGCAATTTTGAACATTTTAGATAATATTCCTTGCCTTCAATTCGCGTTCCATCTGCTGCTGGTAGTCGTGTGCCTTCTCTGCAGCTGCAGTCGCGAAATTCTCGCTGCTGTCGGCAAAGATGATTGCACGGCTGGCATTTACAAGCAAACCGCAGTCGCTGTTCATGCCATACTTGCATACCTCTTCAAGTGAACCTCCCTGAGCACCTACACCAGGTACAAGAAGGAAATGGTTCGGTACTATGCGGCGTACATTCTCGAATGATTTGCCCTGGGTTGCACCTACAACGTACATCATGTTCTCGTCGCTTCCCCATTTCTGTGATGTTTCAAGCACCTTCTCGAAGAGCATCTGTCCGTTTTCATCCTTTGTCAACTGGAAATCGTGTGAACCGGGGTTTGATGTGAGCGCGAGTACAATCACCCAACTGCCTTCGTATGCAAGGAATGGCTTTACGCTGTCCTCGCCCATGTAAGGAGCTACCGTGATGGAGTCAACCTTCATCTCTTCAAAGAACGAGCGTGCGTATAGCGAAGAGGTGTTGCCTATGTCACCACGCTTAGCATCAGCAATAATGAATATTTCGGGATAGTTCTCCTTTATATAGTTTACAGTCTTCTCAAAACTTATCCAACCCTTTACGCCGCAAGCCTCGTAGAATGCGAGGTTGGGCTTGTAGGCAACAGTGTAGGGCGCAGTGGCATCTATGATTGCCTTGTTGAACTCGAATACTGCATCTTCGTTGTCCTGAAGGTGTGCAGGCAACTTCTTGATGTCGCTGTCAAGGCCTACGCAAAGAAATGAACGTTTCTCTTTAATCTGATTAATCAATTCTTGTCTGTTCATGGCTGTTATGCTTTTTTTGTTATAATTCCTGTTCTTTCATTCTCTCGGCATTCTCGGCGATGATAAGGTGGTCTATGCAGTCTTGTATATCACCGTTGACGAATGCGTTGAGGTTGTATATCGTGTAGTTTATCCTATGGTCGGTTATGCGTCCCTGAGGGTAGTTGTAGGTACGTATTTTTGCCGAGCGGTCACCGGTAGATACCATCGTCTTGCGCTTGTTTGCAATGTCATCGGCATATCGCTGGTGCTCACGGTCATATATGAGTGTGCGCAGACGGGCGAGGGCACGCTCTTTGTTCTTAGGCTGGTCGCGTGTCTCGGTACACTCTATGAGTATCTCCTCAACCTGATTTGTCTCAGGGTTGAGCCATGGGTAGCGCAGGCGCACTCCCGATTCCACTTTGTTCACATTCTGTCCGCCGGCACCGCTTGAACGGAATGTGTCCCATTTGATGGCGCTCTCGGTTATCTCAACATCAAAAGCCTCAGCCTCTGGGAGCACGGCTACCGATGCTGCTGATGTATGCACACGGCCCTGTGTCTCTGTTGCGGGTACACGTTGCACGCGGTGTACTCCCGATTCATATTTAAGTGTGCCGTAGACCTTTTCACCGGTTACGGTACAGATTATCTCCTTATAGCCGCCTGATGTACCTTCGCTGCAGCTTGACACCTCAATCCTCCAGCCTTTGCTTTCGCAGTACTTGGTGTACATGCGGAAAAGGTCGCCGGCGAAGATTGCTGCCTCGTCTCCTCCTGTTCCTCCACGGATTTCCAGAATTGCATTCTTGTCATCCTGTGGGTCGGCAGGAATGAGCAGCAGTTTTATCTCCTCCTCGGTCTTGGGTATCTCGTTCTCGCACATCTCAATCTCCTCGCGTGCCATTTCGCGCAGGTCGGCATCGCTTTCGTTGGCAAGAATATCCTTGGCGTCACTCAACGAGGTGAGCAATTGTATATATCGCTTACGGGCATCGAGTATCAGTTCCAGTTCACGATACTCCTTGTTGAGCCTTACATATCGCTTCATGTCGGCGACAACCGCAGGGTCTGTTATGAGTGTCGATACCTCCTGGAACCTTGCCTCAAGGTCGTTCAGTTTTATAAGTAGTGAATTGTTCTCCATTGTCTGTTTATGCAATTTATGCCCAGTATGCATACCGGGCATAAATCAATATTTGAATGTACCGTATCGGCTTTCAATAATCAGTTCGTTGTGGTCGCAATCCTCTACGCGGCCTACAATCTGAGCATCTACACCAAAACTCTTGCTTATTGCAATAACCTCTTCGGCATACTCCGGCTTAACATACACCTCAAGGCGGTGACCCATGTTGAACACCTTGTACATCTCGGACCAATCTGTTCCGCTCTGCTCCTTGATTGTCTTGAAAAGTGGTGGAATAGGGAATAGGTTGTCTTTGATAACTCTTTTGTTTTCAACAAAATGCATCACTTTTGTTTGTGCACCTCCTGAACAGTGTACCATTCCATGAATCTCCGGACGCAATGCATCGAGAATCTTCTTGACGATAGGTGCATATGTTCTTGTGGGTGAAAGTACCAGCTTGCCGGCATCAAGCGGTGATTCCTCAACTTTGTCTGTAAGTTTGAGTCCTCCCGAGTAGATGAGTTCCTCGGGTACGCCTTTGTCGTAGCTCTCTGGATACTTCTCGGCGAGATATTTGCTGAACACATCGTGGCGTGCGGATGTCAGACCGTTGCTGCCCATGCCACCGTTGTACTCCTTTTCGTATGTTGCCTGTCCGTAAGATGCGAGTCCGACGATTACATCACCTGCTGCTATGTTCGCGTTGTCTATGACATCGCTGCGTTTCATGCGGCATGTTACTGTGCTGTCGACGATGATTGTGCGCACAAGGTCACCAACGTCTGCCGTTTCACCGCCTGTAGCATATACTCCTACACCCATTTCGCGTAGTTCGGCAAGCAGCTCGTCGGTTCCGTTGATTATGGCTGATATGACTTCTCCCGGGACAAGCAATTTGTTACGTCCGATTGTGGAAGAAACAAGGATGTTGTCGGTTGCGCCAACGCACAACAGGTCATCGATGTTCATGATAAGTGCATCCTGCGCAATACCTTTCCATACACTTATGTCACCGGTCTCCTTCCAATAAAGATAGGCGAGTGATGATTTTGTGCCGGCACCGTCGGCATGCATTATGTTGCAGTACTCGGGGTCTCCTCCAAGGATATCGGGGATTATTTTGCAGAATGCCTTCGGGTAGAGTCCCTTGTCAATGTTCTTTATGGCGTTGTGCACGTCCTCTTTTGACGCAGATACGCCACGCATCATGTATCTCTGATCGCTCATATTTTGTTGTTTTGTCTGTTTGCTTATTATTTCGCGAAGATAATATAATTCGTGCGAAGGGCAAAATAAAAGCGGTATTTTCGTGGTTTTAAAAGCATGTGTTAAGATTTTTAAACGGTTGAATTTTTGACGTCTTGTGTTTTAATAGGTTGTAAAATAACCTAATGAATATTATTTGTTTATGTTATTGATTAATATATAGAATGGGTCTGCTTAATTTACTGTTAAATGCATTGGTGTATCTTTGTATTTGAGGATATTTGTTTTTTAATGCATTGAATAATAATATTGTGTAATCTGTCAATTAATGTATTAGGTTCGGGTTTTGCACTTTCTGTTTGTCGCCGTTCTGGTTTACTTTGTTTTTCTCTTTGTTCTCATTTTTTTTACGACTTTTCATAAGCATTTCGCTTTTGTCAAATTAACACTGTTTTCCTGATTTGTTCCTAAAATTAGTGGCGAATGGTATGCATTATGTTTACACGTGGCGCTATGTGTCATAATTTTGCTTTTGGAACGAGCGGTGAAACTGTTTTTAAATATTAAAATAATAATTTCATTGAGATATTGTTTTGAGTGTTGTGTCATTTTTTCTATATTTGCGAATGTTTTGCGCAAGGTGGTTTTCTGTTTCTTGTTGAATACTATTGGGCAGGATGCGAATTGCAATATAAAGTATAACCTTGCGCCATGCTTTACTATGGATATTTATTAACTTTTAATCTGTTTTTTTATGTTTGAAGGACATCCTAAAGGTCTTTGGGCCTTGGCCCTGGCCAACACCGGTGAACGCTTCGGCTACTACACCATGTTGGCTGTGTTTTTCCTGTTCCTGCAGCACAATTTCGGTTTTTCTGTAGGAACAGCAGGTACTATCCAGGCAACATTCCTGGGTGTAGTATATTTCGTGCCTCTTTTCGGCGGTATGCTTGCCGATAAGTTCGGATTCGGTAAGATGGTAACAATCGGTATCCTGGTAATGTTCTTGGGCTATCTGTTGCTTGCATTACCTCTTGGTGCCGGAACAATGGCGCTTGTAGTAATGGTTCTGGCATTGCTGTTCGTATGTGTTGGTACCGGTCTTTTTAAGGGTAACCTCCAGGTGCTTGTCGGTAACCTGTACGATGATCCTAAGTACGCTGCAAAGCGCGATGAGGGTTTCAGTATTTTCTACATGGCAATCAATATCGGCTCTATGTTTGCAGCTGCGGCAGCTCTTGGTATCATGGCTTGGATGCAGAAGGATTACGGCGTAAGCAAGGCTGATTCTTACCATTATGCTTTTGCCGTTGCATGTGTTTCACTTGTATTCTCTATTATAATCTACTACACATTCCGTAGTACATTCGCACATGCGGACCGTGCTAAGGTTGTGGCTAAGGGCGCGACCGAGGTCGTAGAGGAGGAACTTACTCCTGCACAGACAAAAGAGCGCATCGTTTGCCTCTGCCTTGTGTTTGCAGTGGTTATCTTCTTCTGGATGGCTTTCCACCAGAACGGTACTACAATGACTCAGTTTGCCGAGGTTTATACAGCTAAGTCAGAGGGTGGTTTCATGAGTCTTTTCCTCAGTGAATCATTCAGTTTCGCTGATACCCGAAGCATATGGAACCTTGTTTGCATAATCCTTGCAGTATATGGTCTCCTTAACATCTTCCAGTCAAAGACAGCCAAAGGCAAGATGATTGCAGCAGTGCTTTTGATTGCATCGGTTGGTGTTCTTGCTTACAGAGCGATGACCGTTACCGGTGAAGTAGAGGTTAAGGCTCCTATCTTCCAGCAGTTCAATCCTTGCTTCGTGGTGGCTTTGACACCTATTATCATGTTGATATTCAGCTCGCTTGCAAAGAAGGGTAAAGAGCCTTCTGCACCAATGAAGATTGGTTTGGGTATGCTTGTGGCAGGTGTAGGTTTTCTGCTGTTGCTTGTAGGTTCAATGGGACTTCTTACACCGGATGAGCAGAGCGTGGCTCTCAAGAACGGTACAGCAAGCCTTGTTTCTCCAAACTGGCTCATAAGCACCTATTTTGTACTTACAATAGCAGAGTTGTTCCTTTCTCCAATAGGTATATCTTTTGTGAGCAAGGTCGCTCCTCCAAAGTACAAGGGTATGATGATGGGTGGATGGTTCGTGGCAACAGCTATCGGTAACTTCCTTGTTGCTGTTCCTGCGCTGCTGTGGGGCTCATTGCCTCTCTACGTTGTTTGGGGTGTTCTCATCGCAATCTGTCTTGTATCTGCAATCTTTATCTTCTCAATCCTCAAGCGTCTTGAGGCTGTTGCGAAGTAAGAGGCAGCATATTTATATGATGGGGGGGTGGCTAAAAAGTAAATTTGGTACCCGAAATTTGGCAACACTCGTTGTAAAATAGCAAAGTAAACTTTGCATTTAACTCGTTTGCACAAATTTTCTGTGTTACGTTTGCCTTCAAAATCCTCATTTACGCTTAGTAAATTAACC
>JAFQEZ010000019.1 GCA_017398805.1 Bacteroidaceae bacterium
TACTAAGCGTAAATGAGGATTTTGAAGGCAAACGTAACACAGAAAATTTGTGCAAACGAGTTAAATGCAAAGTTTACTTTGCTATTTTACAACGAGTGTTGCCAAATTTCGGGTACCAAATTTACTTTTTAGTCACCCCCCTAGAGAATAAATATCCGAATTGCTACTATGCCTGCGCCGTCTCGCTCAACTCTTTGACAAGCACATCCTCAAGTTTACGCGCATCAAGATTAAGCAAGAATTTACCCTGACGGGCTACAGATATAGCACCTGTCTCTTCTGAAACTATAATCGCAATGGCATCAGTATCCTCGGAAAGTCCCATTGCCGCACGGTGGCGCAGACCAAGCCTCTTGGGAATATCAAGATTCTTGGAGACAGGCAATATGCACTGTGCAGCCACCACCCTACCGCCACGTATCACAATTGCACCGTCATGCAACGGTGCATTAGTAAAGAAGATGGATTCAATAAGACGTTGCCCGACAAGCGCATCGATAGTTTCTCCCGTCTTTATTACCTCGTTCAAAGGATCGTTACGTTCAATCACTATAAGCGCACCAACTTTCTGTTGCGCCATACTGATACATGACATCACCAAAGGCAGAATCGCATTGTCAATATCACTCTGCTTATTCGTGCGGGACGCGAACAATGACCATAAGCCAAAACGGCGTTTCGAGCCAAGCCGTTTGAAGAATCCACGGACCTCGTCATGGAATATCACAACCAAAGCTATTGTTCCGATGCTCATCAATTGGTCCATTATCGAACCAAGAAGACGCATCTGCAGAATCTTTGAGACTACAATCCAAGAAAAAAAGAATATAAGTATTCCGCCAAAGATATTCAAAGAGCCGGAATCTTTCATCAATCTATAGAAATAGTACAGCAGCATAGCCACCAGTAGTATATCTATAAAGTCCTTTACCGTAAAATCAAGAAACATGACTATTTATATTATGGTATACTGTTACCGCGTGCAAATATAATTCTTTTGAACGAATATACAGCAAATTATCGGACAGTTTCATTATTCATGGTCACAAAGAGCTTTACAGTATCGACCGCCTCTTTCACATCGTGCACGCGCAAGACGCAGGCGCCATTGATCAATGCAGCCATATTGAGTGCTACAGTCCCATGCAAAGCCTCCGCAGGAGAGCAGCCGATACATTTTGTTATCATCGACTTACGCGACATACCCACAAGCAACGGTGCGTCAAGAATGGAGAATTCTTTAAGGTTGGCAAGCATTGAATAGTTTTGTTCCAAACTTTTTCCGAAGCCGAAACCAGGATCGACAATAATGTCTTTCACCCCGTTCTGGCGCAACTGCCACATCTTTCCGGCAAGAGATTCGAGCACCTGTGGCAAGAAATCTGCATATACCGGTTCTTCCCCGGCAAAACCGCATGAATGAGTCAACACATAAGGCAGACCGAGCTGCGACACCGCATCGAGCATCCCTTCGTCCCAGGCGAACGCCGAGACATCATTTACAATTGACACGTTGTGTTCACGGGCACACTCAAGAGCGACATTGCCACGGAATGTATCAATTGACACGACCGCATCTGGTAATTCCTTGTCAAGTAGCGACAACGCCCAATGCATACGTTCAAGTTCGCCCGCCTCATCAACCATCGTGCCACCGGGACGTGTAGAGCATGCACCTACATCAAGAATAGCCGCACCATCTGCAAGCATCTGCCTCGCACGGGCAAGGAGATTCTCTTGTTCCATAAGCCTCGACCCTTCGTAAAAAGAATCGGGAGTCACATTCAATATTCCCATTACGACAGGAATATCAAGCGGTAAAAGCCTATCTTTCACATTTATTGTATACTTCTTGTTGTCAAAAAACATCATCAACGATAACTTTGTCACATGCAAATATAAGAACAAACGGAGAAAACACGTTTCCTGTCCACTAAAAAAAATCTTGAAAGCAATAAAAAAGGAGACTTCGGCAACGGAACTATACATATTATATACAGATATTTTCGCGGATATTTTATACACACAATTGCCATTCTGTCTTTTTTATTATATATTTGTAAATTAATTCATAGTAATATGGCAATCGCCGCACATCCAAACAAACCATTGTGGCTGATTGTTCAAATTCAGTAATCAAACAGCTTATTATAATTGCGCAGACATGCAAACCAATAGATTCAAAGTAGCGGAACACCTGTTCGAGATAAACATGAAACAAGGCGAAGTGCTGACAATGATACCCAGTCTCGAGCCATTCCTTACAGAAGATGAGGGTAGCCCCCTTTTCAGCCTCACGGTAGACAACGATATTGCCCCGTCGTGGAGAGGAACCAGAGTGGGATTCTTCCCATGTCCATCGGCAAGTTTCGAAGTCTACAGACAGGACAACGGCGCTTACCAGATATTGGTATTGGAAGACGGCAAGATACCTTGCGCATTTGTACAGAGCGACAGCGAATACCGTAATTTCTCAATTGCCACAAGAGGCTCAAGACAGGATATGGCGTTCGGCCTTGAAAATTCACTGATGGTAATATACACCCTGTGTACCGCAAGCCACGAAACTCTGCTTGTGCACTCATCCGTCGTAGAGAACAACAGCAAGGGATACATGTTCCTTGGAGTGAGTGGACAAGGTAAGAGCACGCATAGCGATATGTGGGTAAACCACATTCCCGGCAGCACACTTATCAATGACGATAACCCGGTTATCAGAATTGCCGCTGACGGAACGCCCTTAGTCTACGGTTCGCCATGGAGCGGCAAACGCCCGATATACAAGAACGTACACTATCCCATCGGAGGTTTCGCATCGATAGAACAAGAAAAGGAGAACAGAATACGCAAAGAGAGCATTCCTGTAGCATTCGGAATCCTGCTCAGTTCATGTTCCACGATGAAGTTCGATAAGGATATACATATAAAGATTTGTGGAACTGTATCAAAGGTCCTTGAGAGAGTGCCTGTACACACCTTGTACTGCAGACCCGACAAGGAGGCTGCCGAGGTATCAAGTAACGCCTTTGGTGTATGAGCGAAGAGAAAATAATCACCAGAAAGATTGAGAATCATCTCTTCATGACCGAAATCCGCAAGGCATTCGGAGAGGATGGAATGAAGAGCGTCACTTTCGTGGTAAGAGGATTCAGCATGCAGCCTTTTTTGTGGAACGGGCGCGACAAAGTAGTACTTGTACCGCCACGGAAGCCCCAAAAAGGCGATGTAGTTCTTGCAGAGGTTGCCAAGAGAAGATATGCCCTGCATAGGGTGATAGACGAAAAGGACGGGATATACACCATGCAAGGCGACGGCAACCCAACATGGATGACAGAACAGTTCAAAGAAGAGAATATTGTAGGTATTGCCGATGCATTCATAAGAAAAGGCAAATATGTGTCGCTTAAGAGCCGCAAGTGGCGATGGTATTCTACACTTTGGATGACACTTCGCCCTTTACGCAGGATTATACTTGGAATATACAGAAGAACATATAAAAACGCATTGAAATGAAGACAAAAAGAGGTTTTGAAATGCTCAACGTCTGTGGCGAACACATCATAGTACCTGCAGGCAACGAGAACAGGGATTATAGCAAAGTCATCAGCCTGAACCCCACAGCTGCATTCTTGTGGGAAAAGATGACATCTGAAGAGTCATTTACCATCGACGATATGGTAAACGCGCTGCTTGAGGAGTATGATGTTGAAGAGAACATCGCACGCGAGGATTGCCTCATGATAGTCGAACGTTGGAAAGAGATGGACCTCATAGAGGAGTAATGACTACAAGCCAAAACTGCCTCTGAAAGTAACACAAACATTTTCGGGGGCAGTCTTGTAACAGTCCCCATAAACAACACGAAAAGATGAAGACACTGCTATGCTTAGCCATCATGGTGACCGGAATGACAGTGCAGGCACAGACTTTCATGAAAAGAGTATCGGCCAAACAGAAAGGAGAAGAGTTCATCGCTGATACGACTCAGGTAAAAGTAATAGATGAAGCAGGATGGGGCGTCACATGCCATCGAGCCTTTTTGGGTTCCACTTCTTTGACCTACGAACCGGGAACAGGCTCACTTGTGCATTCCACCATAGGCAGCAATAACGAGATAAAGAAATCAAGCCTTACCATCACCGACAGTTTCTCAAACAAGCTGAAAAGTCTTTGGTACAGGATTGTGGATACAGAATTTAAAAGCAATCCATTAATAACAGATTGCAATATATTGATCTTTTTTGCCAACGGCAAGGAGATTTTTATATCTGGGTCTATCGACAACCACAGCAAAGAATCCAAGGTTGAATTGTTTGTGACAAAGCTTGAATCGGCAATTTTAGGACAGGATTACGAAAAACTACCGGAAATAGAAAAAGAGATTGACGAGATAGAGAGAATGCTTGCAGAGGAAGAGCAGGAGTGACTGAAATCCTAGCAAGCAGTCTTTTTCTCATAGCCACACAAGTTTCAATTGTACAACATATATAAAACAAAATGAGGCCGGGTCAAAAGTAATTTTGGCTCGGTCTCTGTTTTTCGGTGATTTTCCCGTTTTTACCTGCAAATTCGGAAAAATATCATTTTTGTAGGCCTAAATTCCTTATGCAGCCCGACAAGATTCCAAATATGCTCCAATATTGGCAATAAAAAGTCTTTGACAGTTGCTACTTTCCGTTTTTCGGGCAATATACTTCCTTAGATTGTGGGCAATGGCCACAAGCCCCCATTCGACAGAGACCTTTTCTGCCGATTTCAACCTGAAACGCTTGAATCCGTGATTGAACTTTATGTTCCCGAAGACCGCTTCAGGCTCTATCGGTCTTTTGCTTCTATGCATCAGCCCCCGGTTGCTCATAAGCAGCTCCCTTGCCTTTGCCCTGTATGCATTGTTCCTGTGGTTGACTTCAATGGTTCGCCTGTCGGCATTTCCTTTGTAACACATTCCCCGCAGCGGACATCTTGAGCAGTCCTTTGCCATATATACGCTTTTGGTGGATATGTACCCAAGGTCGGATCTCTCTTTTTTATAATAAGCGAAATCCATATGTTGCCCCATCGGGCATACATAGAAATCCTTTTCCGCATTGTAGAACATATTCTCTGGCAGAAAGGGATTGTTCTTCTGTTTCTTTTTCATCTCTGCGTGGAACATGTTGTACTTTACATAAGGTATCATCCCGCCATCAAACATATATTTGTAGTTCTGCTCACTGCCATAACCGGAGTCTGCTACAATCTCCGTGCTTTGTCTGCCGTATCTGTGGCTGAATGACTCCAAATAATAAATAAGGGTTCCCGTATCTGTAGGACGCCAATATATGCCGTAATTGGTAATGAACTGGTTCTCTGTCGATATCTGCACATTGTATCCGGGTTTTGTCTGTCCGTTGTTCA
>JAFQEZ010000020.1 GCA_017398805.1 Bacteroidaceae bacterium
AACAACGTTTACAACATCAAAATAATCAAGTGTACCGCTGGGAAGCAGAAGGGAATAGCCGTCTTTTTGCATAGTCTTTGAAATTTATTGACAGCAAAAATAAACATTTATTTTTTACCCCTCAACTTTTTACGTTGGGCCCTTTTTTCAGAGCTCAGGAATTAATTCCTGGGCTTTTTTGTTTTATAAGGCGGCTAAGGGCTACTAAGGGCTACTAAGGGTAACTAATGTAGCAAGCTTCGCTTGAATGCTTTTGAGTATTAGTTCTCTTTAGTTCTCTTTGTGTTCTTTAGTTTTTCTTGCTTTTTTTCATTTTCCTTTCAAAAGTCCTTTTAATTTAATCTGTTATAGTATGAGAACCAAGAAATTGACTGCAGAAGAGTGTCATCTGTTATCAGAGAAATTTCCGATAATGAGCAATGTTGAAGTAGCAAAACTTCTGGGTGTGAGTGTAACAACCGTAAAGAATTATGCAGATATTATGGAACTGAAAAAAGAACCTGCATATATTTCAAATATAAGAAATAAAGCATCAATTAAAGGTCATTTGGTACGATGGGGGTTCACGAAGAATCAACCGTATTGATGCTTTTAAAATAAATAATAGTTGTGAACTTGAAATCTATATTTTGTATAGTAACAGAATTTGTATGCTTGTATTTTAATAATAAACAAAAAAGGAACTCAAAGAGTTCCTTTTTGTGATTCCGAAGCGATTCGAACGCTTGACCCACGCCTTAGAAGGGCGTTGCTCTATCCAGCTGAGCTACGGAACCGACCTTTTTAATTGAAATCAGGCTTATGCCTTATTTTCGTTTGCAAAGATAGTGCGTTTATTTGTTAGTGCCAAAGCTTTTTGTCCTTTTTTGCTGTTATTGTAAAAAATAGGGTGCAGTATTGAGTGCACGTGCTGGTGCTTTAATCCTCGATCTCTTTGATTAGTCTTTTCAGTGATGGGACAATAATCTCTTTACGTTGGAGTTCTATGTATCCTTCGTTCTTTAGTTCATTCAATGCTTTTGAGACATTGAGTCTTGTTTCGCATAACAAGGTGGCAAGTCTTTCCATCTTTATCTGCATTCGCTTGGTGCCGTCGAGTGTGTTGCATCGCATGCCGATGAACTTGGCAATTCTTCCTTTTATGCTTGTTGGTGTATATTGCCATACTGCGTTGTTTTGGGCTTGAGCTCTATAACTTATCAAGTTGAGGAAATTGATTGTGAAAATCTGATATTTTGTCAGTTCGCTGAAAAGGTATTGCTTGTCTATGGAGAGTATCGAGCATTCTTCTTTGGCAATATAATTCCTTTTGAATGTCGTTTCTTTTCCAAACATGGAATAGGGCTCTATGGCTAATGGGGCGTTTATCTCTTCGGTGAGCGAGTATGTCCCGTCGGGCGCGGTCGCGCAAGATAGGACCTCGCCTTGCATGACGATGATGAACCGATTACAGATATCGCCGGTGCAGCATATTTCTTTGCCGGAGGGACAGCTGCTGAATTCAAAGGTTACCTTATCAAGGATTGCTGTTATATCGTCCTTGCTCATGCCCTGAAAATAGGGTAGGCGTAAAAGATTTTCGTACATTTTATGGCTTTTGATTGTCTTTTATAATATAACTTCCTAAAGACATAAATAGTATATGTATAATGCTGTTTTTTTATATATTTTAACTAAATAAATGTGGCTGTTTACATAATGATGGCCAATGTTTACAAAATCCGTTATTGGATTCATTTTGCTATTTATCGTGGCTTATGTATATGAAACTAAAAACTAAACTTTTCAACATCAAAAGATGAGTTCTTCAGATAAATTAATAATTTTGTACTTGCCGGTTGACTCTGCTGTTGGCTATGTAAACTCAGCCTGTAGTTAAAAAAGCATGAAAAGTAATTCGCGTTTAAAAAATATTCTATATATTAGCAACGATTAAGAAAGCGTTGTAATTCTTAAGATAACTTTATTTTCTAAAAATCATAATATGAAGAAAAAACATTTACTTGCATTTGTAATTTCGCTTATTGCGGCAGGCGTGGAGGCGCAGAGTTTTCCCTCGCACGAAATGTATGTGAAGGATGGCAGGCCCGAGAATATAGTCAGTGCCTTGGATAAGTGGGAGCCCGGCAAACCATGGAACGGTGATGCCGGTTATGTTGATGAGAACTTCTGGATTTCTCGTGTTCCGTTGAAGAATCGTTTCCGTCCCGGTGACCAGGCGAACGATAATCTTAATGATGAAAACAACAAGAATTTCTGCTGGATGGCGCCTACGGGCGAAATGAGTAAGAAATGGGGTGCTCTGCCACGTTATAACTTCGATGCAGACAACTTCAACATGTGGCAGTATGTGGATATCCACTCTAACTGGACAAACGGTTTCTGGCGCGTTCCGGGTGCCTTTAACGATGTCGCACACAAGAATGGTGTAAAGACCGGCTGTACCTACTTCATTGATTGGGGTGCGAGTGTAAACAATCTGTCGGAACCGGGAAAAACCCTATATGAACTTGCAACCCCGGGTACAAACTCATACGGTGATAAGTACAAATATTCACGTAAACTCATCCAGTTCCTGAAGTATTATGGTATTGACGGTCTCTGTTTCAATCCCGAGGGTACCTGGGGTATGACTTTGTATCAACGATTTATTCCTTTCTTGGCCGAGTGCCATAAGATTGCAAAGGAACTGAATCATCCTTTCCATGTGGATTGGTATGCATACGTGTCCAACTATGGCCAGTTGAGTGACAACAGCTGTAGGCTTGATGCCAACAATCAGAACTGGTTTAGCTATACTGCCAGCCAGCAAACAGGAAATGTTACGGCTTTTAACGGTCTGCCTGTTACCGATGTCTTCTTCCTTAACTACAACTGGGATGAGAATGATCTGTCGGTAAGTGCCGCAACTGCAAAGAGTCATGGACGTTCTTCATTCGACGTTTATGCAGGTTTCGATATGCAGGGACGTGGTTATGGTAAGTATGGCAATGCCGGTTGGAGTGCTCTCATGCGTCAGCCTGTCAGCATTGTAGTATGGGGTGCACACGACCGTAACCAACTTTATATATCTTCTACAGAAGGCGGTCAGAGCGACTACGCTGTGCAGAACGAGTATCAGAAGAAGCAGGAGATGCTCTTCTCGGGCGGTAACCGTAATGTGCTCAAGATGCCTGCCTTGACCGATGCTAATGTAACTTCTTCTTATAGCGACCTTCAGGATTGGCATGGTTATGCTACTGCGGTTATCGAACGTTCAACACTCGACGAGCTTCCATTCGTGACACGTTTCAATCTCGGTAACGGCCGTTTCTTCAACAATGAAGGTGTCACAACCTGGAATCACAAGTGGTATAACTACGGAATGCAGGATCTTCTGCCTACATGGCGTTGGTGGGTAGACAATGGTGACGGCAAGACAGTTCCCGCAGATGCCATTGCTCTTGATTTCACATATGATGATGCATGGTTTGCAGGATCTTGTCTGAAGATTCATGGCGCAACAGTACGTTCTGATGTACGTCTGTTTGCTACAAAGTGGAACGTGGCTGCTGCTGATGATGAGTTCCGTCTTGTGTTCAAGCCTAAGGCAACTGCAGCCAACCTTGAACTTATGGTTGCAAAGCAGGGTGCCGAGAATAGTTTCAAGTATATTCCCGTTGCTGGCGAGTTTAAGGCCGGAGAGTGGAACGAGGTGGTAATCAAGGCTTCAGAGGCTGGTTTGGCAGTCGGTGATGTTATCGGTTGCGTAGGCCTCTCTGTCAAGAACACTGATGCAGCATACGAACTTCTTCTTGGTGAGTTCGCGTTTGTCCCTGCTGCTTTCAATGAGCAGCCACAGACCCCGACTATCACTCACGCCGAGGTGATGAAACGTTACTATAACCGTGCCGACATAAAGGTCGTGTTCAATATGCCTACACCGGCTACACGCCCTACAGAGTATGAGGGCTGTCCTGTATATAACGAGGAGGTAGGCACATGGTATTATGAGATTTATGTAAAGCAGGGCGATGTGGAGACGCTTGTAACAACAACGACTTCATGGGCTGCTTACGTAGTTGATGCGACTCTTATCCCGCAGATTGAGACTTTGCAGATTGGTGTTCGTGCAGTCGGTAAGGATGGCCGTGCAATGAGCGACATCGTATGGAGCGAGGAGATTGAGGAGCCTCTGACAATGATTGAGACTCTTACAGTAGACAAGGATGTTATCAAGCCGAGCGAAGAGTTCACAATTGGTTTCGAGGATCCGAATCACCCGGTTGCTGATATCAAGATATATAACGCATTGACAAACGAAATGGTTGCAAGTGCAAGCGGAACCCTTACTATGACGACATCACTCCCTGCTGTTGGAAGTTATGACGTTGAAGTTACTACAAACGGTAAGACGCTGATGAACCGTTCACTCATCCTTGTAACTCCTGAAGAGACCGGTCGTCTGCCTCAGGTAGGTAACGTTGCGGCAGATGTAACAGAGGTCGAGAAGGGTAATGAGGTGAACTTTACTGCTGATATTACAACAGGTACCGAATACAACGGTGCTCCTTGTACTGTTTCTCAGTCTCTTTATATGAGCGAGCCATATCAGTTCACTGTTGATGCAGCAATCATGAGCGAATACACGAATACATCATTCGCGCTCTGGTTCAAGGTTGAGAAGTTCGAGCATGCATCATTGGGTACTCTGCTCATGACAAAGGTTAACCGTAACTATGGTAGGACATGGACCGAGAATGTTTGGGGTGAGATGTGGACTGCTATCCGTCCGGCAGGTTATGCAAAGAATAATAATCTGAAACGTGATAATGCAGCCAATGAGTTGTCGCTTTGTACAGATGCTCCGGCTGCTGGAACTCCAGACTATGAGCACAATAATGATGTGGATATCCTTTCCGATGGTTATAGCCTGATGCCTGGTGTATGGTATCACGTATGTGCCGTTAAGTCGGGTCGCAACATCAAACTCTATCTTAATGGTAAACTCATTGCGAGTGGAACCTCACGCGGTGCCGGCCCTAAGAACTGGAATGGCGCCAAATTCTATGTCGGTGGTTCAATGACTAACCTTGCAAGTTTGACCGGTTGGGTCGATGAGGTTCAGATTTGGAGCAAGGCTCTTTCTACAACTGAGGTTCAGGAGGCTATGAAGGGTTATGCAACTGCTCCGGCAAACCTTGAGGGCTACTTCACATTCGAAGAGCAGAAGACTGATTCCGAGGGTTATATATACTTCCCGAATACCGGAAAGAATGCGTCAGCTGTCCCCGGTGGTTATATGACAACAGGCAAGGAAGAGAACGGCAGGACAACTGATTACAAGCAGAACCAGTTGACTACAGCCCTTGGTGTTCCGATGCTGACAGGTAGCTTCCCGATCAAATATGAATCTTCAAAGTGGATGGTTGAGGGCGCACGACTGAATTCTTCTACTTCTACAACCGCGAATGCTACATATACAGGCGTTGAGGGTAAGTATCCTGTAACTATTGTAGCAACAAACTCTTGGGGTTCTGCGACAAAGACCATTAGTGACTACATCGTGGTTACATCTATTGAGGATGTCACCGGCGAGGGTGGTTACATGGTTTATCCTAAGCCTTTTGAGGGCACAGCAAACGTACTCTTTGCCGAGGACGGTCTTTTTGAGGTTGCAGTATTCACAACTGACGGTAAGGTTGTTGCAAACAATGCCTTCGAAGTACGTGCAGGTGAGGTTCGCGAGGTATCAATTGCAGATGCAACAGCAGGAGTATATGTGGTAGTTATCCTCAAGGAGGGTAAGGCTATCCGCTCGTTCAAGATTGTAAAGTGATATTTTGATATTCATATATGGGTTGGGGGGTGACTAAAAAGTAAATTTGGTACCCGAAATTTGGCAACACTCGTTGTAAAATAGCAAAGTAAACTTTGCATTTAACTCGTTTGCACAAATTTTCTGTGTTACGTTTGCCTTCAAAATCCTCATTTACGCTTAGTA
>JAFQEZ010000021.1 GCA_017398805.1 Bacteroidaceae bacterium
GCTGCATCGGAATCTTTCAATTCTAAAATTAAAGCTTTTAGAGCACAATTCAGGGGGGTGAAAGATAAAGATTTTTTCCTTTTCAGACTGGCAAAATTATACGCATGAAAATCAAATCCCTCAGAATTTTACGTTGAGCCGGCTTAAGCCGGTGCAAACACATTAAGGCGAGGGAGATAGCCTTGGTGAAAGCCTAAAATAAAAAAATAGAACCGTAAAAAACGGTTCTATTCGGTGGGCCATCTTGGGCTTGAACCAAGGACCTCCAGATTATGAGTCTGTTGCTCTAACCAACTGAGCTAAAAGCCCGAGTATTTTCTTGAAATACGATGCAAAGGTAGAGCATTTTCTTTTACATTGCAAATTTTTTGTGCTAAAAATTGTAATTGCACGGCAATGCTGCATCATTTATACTTCATCCACTTCCATAACTCCTTGAACGATGGCTTGTTGCCATGCATGAGTATACCCACACGGTAAATCTTTCCGGCGCACCATACAACAATCAGGAATGTGATGATGAGTATGCCCAATGATAGGAATATTTCCCATGTGGGGATGTCATACGGTATACGTGCCATCATTACGATAGGTGATGTGAGCGGTATCATAGAAAACCAGAATGCGAGTTCCGATGTGGGGTCGTTTATCACCGACAGCATCACAATTAGACTTAGAATGATTGGAATGGTTATAGGTGTCTGCAGCTGTTGTGCATCCTGCGGTGTGTCTACAGCGGATCCTATGGCAGCGTAGAGAGCTGCATAGAGCAGGAATCCTCCAATCATGAATACCAACAGCGATATGATGATCTTTGTCAGGTAAGCCACATCGGTCAGCGTAACGATGGCCTGCAGGAGTCCCATGTCGGCACCGCTCTGTATGCTTTCAGGCGATGCGCCCTGTTGCAGCATGGCTACAGCCATGGATATCTCTTCCGGTATCAGTTCTGGCAGTACAAAGTATCCTACACCTACAATAAGCAGCAACCATATAATAATCTGCAGCAATGCAACGCTTGCAACGCCAAGAATCTTACCCATCATCATCTCCATGGGGCTTACCGACGATACCATGACTTCGAGTACGCGGCTGTTCTTCTCTTCTATTACAGACTGCATCACCATCACTCCGTAGAGCAGTATGAACATGTAGAGTATGAAACTGAGTACATACGCGATTATAGTGGCAACGATTGAAGATTTTGACTTTGCACCATCATCTGACGTGCCGTCCTCGTTCGACAGTGACTGAAGGTTTACATCGCTTTTTACCTGGGCCATAATGGCTGGCAGGCTCTCGATGTTCTGCTGCTGCAGTTTTATGTTTTCGATTATCATCTTCAACTGCGCAGCAATGTTCTGTTCAAGTGTTATCGATGCCGTGGAGTTGGTGTAGAAGCGCACATCGTTAGGGTTTTCCATAATGTTGCTTCCTATGTGCAGGATTGCAAACTTGTCGCTGAACTCAGTGCGTGCCCTCTCAATGGGCATATCTGTTTGCAGGTATTCTACCTCTTTTGTATTCTGCAACTGTGCACCGACTATCTTTGTGTCATCGACCACTACAATCTGCTTCTTGTTCTCCTCGGAGTATTGCGAAATGAGTATCGGTGCAACCATCAGTCCAATCATGAACAACGGTGTCAACAGTGTTGACAGGATGAATGATTTTTTACGGACGCGTTCGTTGAACTCCCTTCCGATTATAATTCCAATTTTGCTTTTCATTCTCTTCTCTGTTTAAAGGTTGTTGTTTACCGCGCGGATGAATATGTCGTTCATCGACGGGATGATTTCGCTGAAAGAACGTATCTCTACGCTGTCGTTCGCTGCAGCGATTACTCCGCGTACTTCGTTGTCTGTGGCAATATGTATCTTCATCCTGTTGAATCCGATAGGGGAGGGCTTCGATTCCATTATCTCACATATGCCGCCTATTGCTCCCTGCAGAGTCTCTTCGTTGCCACGGTAGCTTATCTCGAAGATGTTCGCTCCATGCCTGTGACGTATTTCGTCTACATTGCCCGAGAGGATGTTTCTTGCCTTGTCGATGAGTGTTATGTGGTCGCACACCTCTTCTACAGACGACATGTTGTGAGTCGAGAATATGATTGTCGCTCCCTTGTCGCGCAGTTCAAGGATTTCGCTTTTGAGCAGGTTGGCATTTATTGGGTCAAAGCCCGAGAAAGGCTCGTCAAAGATCAATAGTTTGGGCTCGTGCAGTACCGTGGTGATGAATTGCACCTTCTGCGCCATGCCTTTCGAAAGCTCGCCTACATTCTTGTCCCACCAATCCTGGATTCCGAATTTCTCGAACCACTGATGCAGCTTCTCGGTGGCATCCTTGCGCGACATTCCTTTGAGTCGTGCAAAGAATACTGCCTGTTCGCCAATCTTCATCTTCTTGTAGAGTCCGCGCTCCTCGGGCATGTAACCTATCTTGTAGATGTCTTCTGCCGTAATCTCCTTTCCGTCGAAAAAGATGCTGCCGCTGTCGGGTGCCGTGATACGGTTGATTATTCTCAGCAATGTTGTCTTTCCTGCACCGTTCGGTCCCAACAGGCCGTATATCGACCCTTGCGGGATTGAGAACGATACTTCGTCAAGAGCCTTGTGCTTGGCAAAGCTCTTGCTGACGTTTTCGATTCTTAAAAGTTCCATATTGTTGTCTTGTTTTTTATCTTAGACGCTCAGTGTGCAAATTTGCTACATCCCGGCACTGTTTTTTGCGTCGTAAACTGTGCAAAAGTAAATAAAATTTCCGTAAGAGGGAATTTTTGAGTATGTTTGTAAGTAAATTGGTTTCTAAAAAAAAACTTGTGATGCTTAAAGGTAAAAAGATATTGATATTCGATTTGGGTGGCGTGCTCATTGACCTGCATGTCGATCGCAGTTTCGAGGCGTTGCTTGAGATGGGTGTCGATGCACATCTGCTCACCGAGAGGAACTGTCTTATGAGCAGTGTAATGATGAAGTACGACCGTGGCGATATCAGCACCGATATGATGTTCGGATATATTGCCTCGCAACTGCCCGATGCCGTGCGCGAAGGGTGGGGCGATGCCCTTGACGATCGCCTTCACGAGATCTGGAACATGATGCTGGGATCATATTCCCCATCCAAATTCCGCCGTCTTGCACAGTTGCGTGCCGAGGGTTATCGCGTTGTTATGCTCAGCAATACCAATCATGCCCATTGGGGGCCTATCGAGGAGAAGTTTCTTGCGGAAATGGGCGAACCTTTGTCAAATTTCTTTGATGCCTTTTATCTCTCATACCGCATGCATCTGCGTAAACCGGAAAAGGAGATATTCCTTGAACTGTTGGCTTCGGAATGCGCCGATGCCTCGGAATGCATATTCTTTGACGATTCGGAGGAGAACTGCGCCGTGGCGCGCGAGGTCGGTATTGATGCTGTAAAGATAGAACGCAATGAACCGTGGGGTGACAGCGGAATGATATAACAATTCAGGAGACAATGGAGATAATCAGGGATATATATTCTTATGAGAAGAGTGCCTGTGCGGCAACAATAGGTTCTTTTGACGGTGTGCATCTGGGACATGTCGCAATGATTGCCGAACTGCGTGAGGCAGCCGACAAGGCTGGGCTTCCTTTGGCTGTCGTGACTTTTGCGCGTCATCCGCGTCTGTTGTTCGACGGCGAGTGTGAGCCTTTCCTTTTGACAGCGGAAAACGAGCGTCTCTCTCTCCTTGAGGCAGCCGGTGTAGAACGTATCTTTCTGCTCGATTTCGATACCTGCATGGCTTCCATGAGTGCCGAACGTTTCATGCATGAGATACTTGCCGACAGGCTTGGCGTAAAGTTGCTCGGTGTGGGATATGACCACCGTTTCGGCAAACCTTGCGAGGGCGAATGTTTCGAGTGCTATGCAAAGTACGGCAATGATGCAGGCATAGATGTGATTCGGTTGTCGCCCTATTCATTGGAAGGCCGCAATATAAGTTCCACTATGGTGCGACGTGCAATTGCAGAGGGTGACATGCCTGCCGCTTCAGAATTGCTCGGACATCCTTATACAATCAGCGGTACGGTGGTGCATGGTGCAGGAATAGGTCGTCACATCGGTTATCCTACAGCCAACATCCAACCCTGCGATGATATGAAACTGTTGCCGCCTGACGGAGTATACGAGGTCTCTGCTGTGGTTGATGGAGCATGCTTCAAGGGTGTGATGAATATCGGTGTAAAGCCTACGGTAAGTGCTGCATCCCTACGCACGGTCGAGGTGCATCTTATTGGCTTCTCGGGCGATATCTATGGCAAGGATATTGTTGTGGATGTGGTAAGGCGTATACGTGGCGAGATGCGTTTTGATGATATATCTGCCCTAAAGCGACAGATAAAGGCTGATATTGCAAGTGTAGAGAAGAAACCGGCATCGGCTATGAAAAATTTCTTCAAGATATCGGGTGTAGTACTTCTTCTTCTGCTCGCTTATTCAGCTCTGCAATCGGTATTGGCATCGCTGGCTGTGATAGTTGCTTTTTATTACGGTGAATCACAAGGTATCGTTGATGAATATGCCATTGAATATGTACAGGAGGGTCTTGCCTTTGGACTCCCTGACGCAGCACAGAATCTCTACTATGGGGCAATGTCTGTCGGGCTTTTGCTCTCTACAATTATAATGCTGCTGATAATCCATGCAACCGGGCTTTTCAGATTGCGTCTATCGCTCTTCCGCTCGATATCACGGCGTCCGCTGTTCCTCTCCACAGCATTGGTCTTTACATCCATGTGGGTGTTGAATATCTTTGTGCAGTGGTTTCCTCTTGAAGATATGATGCAAGACACTTTCAGCGGTATTTCGCATAATGTCCTGGGCGCGTTGAGCATATCACTCTTCGGCCCGATACTCGAAGAAGTCATGTTCCGCGGTGCAATTCAGGGATACATTACACGCAAGACGGGGAAACCGATACTTGCAATAATCGTGGCATCGCTAATCTTCGGTATTTTCCATATAAATCCGATACAGGTTGTCTATGCCTCTCTTCTTGGTATGATTTTCGGCTGGATATACTACCGCACAGGCAGTCTTCTTTCGGTAATAGTGGGACATGTGCTCAACAACACGATTGCGACATTGACAATGCTTACGATGAGTAATGTCGATGAAAAGGCTGCATCCAATGCTTCGCCAGGCTATGTTGCGTTTGCTCTCTTTGCCGCGATTTCGATAATGCTGGTGATAAAACTGAACAGGTCGCTGCCTCCGGTACCCGTCCCTTGGCACGAGAGCGATGATCCGGATGAGGTGAATGGGTGATTTCCGTTTGTGCTGTTCTTGGATTTTTAGGGATAGACTCCTTGAAAGCCCAAGAACAGTTTCTAAATGATATTCTGATTCTTCAGCTCCTCTGCCACAACAAGCAACTCCTTATACCACTCTTCGCCGAAGCGCTCTATGAGCGGTTCTTTAAGGAACTCATACGCCCTTATTCCTTTGCGCTTTCCTTTGATGAATGCGCTGCGGCATACGTCCCATTTGTGCAGGTTCACGCCTATGTAGTCACCGACCTTGCGCAGACGCACCGGGTACAGGTAACACGAAATAGGTTTGCGCCATGTGGTCCTTCCCTCGCGGTATGCCTTGTCGATGAGGCATATGCAGTTGCCGTTCTCGTCATGCGAAGCGAAGACACAATCCTTGTTGTTGACAATGGAGGTCACAAGGTCGCCGTCGCGGTCGTTGTATACAACTCCCTGCTCCTCGACTACCGCACGTGCTTCGGGTGTCATCTCCTCTTCAATCACTTCGAGTGCCTCTTCAAGTTTCTCCACCTCCTCCATAAGTACGGGTGCACCTGCATCGCCCTCTACGCAACATGCTCCCTTGCAGTGCGTGAAGTTGCAGCAGAAATATTCCTGGAAAAGGTCGAATGAGACTATTGTATTGCCTATCTGTACCATAATGATTATCGGAAATGACCAAACGGCAGCCTGCTGTGTTACGCAAAGCCCCAAATGTCCTCATTTACGTTCAGTAAACTGCGGCATTTGGGGCTTCGCAAGCCTTGCATTCTATCTGTTTGTTCTATTCCCTTTTTTAGTGGAAATTCGTTTTCGGTTATCTATCAGATCAATGCCTTACCGGTCATTTCGGCAGGTGCTTCAAGACCCATGATCTTGAGGATTGTAGGTGCAACGTCAGCAAGTATACCGTCCTCGATTGTAGCGTTCTCCTTGTTTGTAACGTAAACGCAAGGAACGGGGTTCAATGAGTGTGCTGTGTTAGGTGAACCGTCGGCATTCACTGCATTGTCGGCATTGCCGTGGTCGGCGATGATGATTGACTCGTAACCGTGGTTGCGTGCAGCCTCGATAACATCCTTGAGGCAAGCGTCGACAGCAAGTACAGCCTTTTCGATAGCGCTGTAGATACCTGTGTGGCCAACCATGTCACCGTTTGCGAAGTTAACTACGATGAAGTCGAACTTCTCGCTGTTGATCTCGTTCACAAGCTTCTCCTTTACCTCGTATGCGCTCATCTCGGGCTGGAGGTCATATGTAGCTACCTTTGGAGATGGAACAAGGATGCGCTCCTCGCCCTCGTATGGAGTCTCACGGCCGCCGTTGAAGAAGAATGTAACGTGCGCATACTTCTCTGTCTCGGCAATATGCAGCTGCTTCATGCCCTGCTTTGCAACGAACTCGCCAAGAGTGTTGTCAACGTTCTCCTTGTCAAAGAGGATGTGAACGCCTGTGAACTTAGCGTCATACGGAGTCATGCAGTAGTACTGCAAGCCCGGGATTGTGTGCATGCCCTCAGCCGGCATATCCTCCTGTGTGAGCACTATTGTGAGTTCCTTTGCACGGTCGTTGCGGTAGTTGAAGAAGATTACTGCATCACCTTCGCCTATGCGGCCGTCGAAGTTGCTGTTTACGATTGGCTTGATGAACTCATCGGTAACACCCTCCTCGTATGACTCCTTCACTGCGGCAACCATGTCTGTAGCCTGCTTGCCCTCTCCGCTCACGATGAGGTCATATGCAATCTTTACACGCTCCCAACGCTTGTCGCGGTCCATTGCATAGTAACGGCCGATGATTGTAGCCAATTTGAGGTTCTTCTCTGTGAGCTGCTCGATGAAACCTGCACCGCTCTTGGGGTCAGTGTCACGGCCATCCATGAAACAGTGTACAAAGGCGTTCTCCACGCCCTGCTCCGCAGCGAACTTGTACATAGCCTCGAGGTGCTCGAGTGAACTGTGTACGCCACCGTCCGATGTGAGGCCCATGAAGTGGAGCTTCTTGCCGTTGTTCTTTGCATACTCGACAGCTGCTACCAACTGTGGGTTCTGTGCAATTGAACCGTCTGCGATTGCACGGTTGATTTTGAGAAGGTCCTGATAGACCACGCGTCCGCCACCGATGTTCAGGTGACCCACCTCGCTGTTACCCATCTGTCCTGCAGGGAGACCTACGTTCTCGCCGCTTGCCTGGAGCTTTGAGTTAGGATAAACCGATACAAGATGATCCCAATATGGTGTAGGTGTGTTGAAAATTACGTCACCCTTACCATGATTACCAATACCCCAACCGTCGAGGATTACCAATAAAGCTTTGTTTGCCATAAATATATCTGTTTTAATATTTTTTATCTGTTGTTTCTTTCGCCTTCTTGCAGAGGCGCATAATCTGTGCAAAGATACTACTTTTTATTTTCTTACGCCTCATGTTCCTGCAAAAAATGAAAGATATGCGGCGAGCACTCTGTTAAGATTAGATAAATTATAGAATTATAGTATAAAAATATATAAAGAGCGAACTTTGCTCCCGAAAAAGAAGTATCTTTGAGGAATTTTAAAGGAAAACCAACTTCTTAAATGTCCATATAAAGATGTCGCATCTTCTTGACATATTTTCCTGTTGCCCCAAGTGCGGCGGCAGTTTTGTGGAGAACGATTTCAAATCGAAACGTTGCTGCGAATGCGGTTTCGTGTATTACCTTAATCCGTCGGCAGCCAATGTGGCTGTTATTGCCGATGGCAAAGGGCGCATTCTTGTTGCGACACGTTCCAAAGACCCGGCAAAAGGTACGCTGGACCTTCCCGGCGGTTTCTGCGACTGTCACGAGAGTGCCGAGGAGGGAGTCGTGCGCGAGGTGCTGGAGGAGACAGGTCTCAAGGTTACAGCCACGAGATATCTTTTCAGCATCCCCAATATATATATCTATTCGGGAATGGAGATACACACTCTGGACCTCTTTTTCGAGTGTACGGTGGATGCATCCATGCCGTTGCGTGCCGAGGATGATGTACAGGAACTCGAATGGATGGAACTCTGTGGGCTCGACAGCAACCGTTTCGGCCTGGCATCGATAAGGGCAGGCATAGAAAAACTGAAAAGTATGAAATGCGGGCGGTGAATTTAATCTCAATTGCAAAAAAGATAAACTGTATATAACAATGAAGAGAAACTTTATTCTGCTACTTTTTGCCTCAATGGGCATTGTTGCCGGGGCTCAGAGTACAATGGAAACGGGATACGGCAACAAGGTGGTTGCCGAGTGCCAGAGACTGCACTCCGACGGAGAGTATGCTGCGGCATTGACACTAATAGAAAAGGTGGATGTCTCATCCCTTGATGCCAGGACAAGGCAGGAATATGAACTGCTTAAGGCTATCACAATTTTTGAGAACGACTACGTGAGAGGTGTGGAACTTATCGGGAAGTATCTTGAGGAGTATCCCAACAGTTCCAAGAAAGAGATGCTTTACAGCTATATTGCCCAAGGTCATTATCTCGACGGGGATTATGCAAAGGCTTGCGAGTGGTTTGCTTTGAGTGACATGGATAGGCTCGATGCACACAAACGCGACAGGGCACAGCTCCGTTATGCTCTTGCCCTTTTGGGCAATGGTCAGGAACAGGAGGCTGTAAGCATGTTGCAGCACCTCAAGATAGAGAGCGGATCATGCTCAGCCGATGCAACCTTCTATCTTGCCATAATAAGTTACGATAAAGGTGATTACGAGACTGCATACCGCACTTTCAAGAGCATCCAGATGGAGAGGAAGTACTATCTCGATGTTCCTTACTATCTTGCAGGAATCAGCCTCAAGCAGGGTAAGCTCGACGAGGCCGAGTCTACCGCAAGGTGGTTCATCGAGGACCATGGCGACAAGCCTCAGGGTGCAAGGATGCATCAGATAACCGGTGCCGTGGAGTTCCTCAAAGGCAACTATGACAAGGCTATTGAAGAGCTTGATGTCTACATGAGGAGTACCGGAACACCCCAGCGAATCTCTTGCTATCAGATGGGATTGAGCCTTTTCGAAGAGGGTCAGGACAGCCGTGCCAAGCAGATGCTCGAAAGATGTATCGATGTCGAGGATGAATTGGCGCAGAATGCCTTGTTGCACATCGGTATTCTCCAGCGCAAGCTCGGCGATGATGCCGGTTCTGTGGTATCATTTGAGCGCGCGGCAGGCATGCCTTTCAATGATAAGGTGCGCGAGGAGGCTATGTACAACTATGCTATGTGTCTTCACGAGGCCAACTATTCGGCTTTCGGAAAGAATATAAAGGCCTTTGAGACATTCCTTAACGAATATCCCGGTTCAAAGTACGCTGCACGTGTCGATGAACAGCTTGTCGACCTCTATCTCGGCACGAATGACTATGAGACAGCGCTGCTTTCAATCAGCAAGATAAACAACCCATCGCCGGAACTGCTGGCTGCAAAGCAGAAGATATACTACAATATCGGTGTGCAGGAACTCTCTCTCGGTAACCTGCGTTCTTCGATTGACTTCCTTAACAGTTCGTTGAAACTTGCAAAGTACGACAAGGAGACTCAGGCCGAGGCGCTTTACTGGAAAGGTGAGGCTCTTTACAGAGTTGGGGATTATGATGCTGCCAAGGAGGCACTTGTGCAGGCTGTTGTGCTTGGATGCGACAATAGCGGCAAGGCTGCATACAATATCGGTTATATCCATTTCCAGAACGGTGACTACGACAAGGCCCGTGCCGCGTTTGCCGACTTCGTCAACGCTGCAAACGGGGAAGACGCAGCGCTTGTTGCCGACGCATTGAACCGTATCGGAGATACATACTACTATCAGAGACAATTCTCTACAGCAGAGAACTACTATTCAAAGGCTATGGAGACATGCAGCGCGAGCGCCGACTATCCGCTCTTCCGTTCTGCCATAACAATGGGCCTCAACGGCAACAATAGCGGCAAGGTAGAGATACTTCAGAAGCTTGCCGAATCGCATCCCGAGAGCAATCTGCTCGAAGAGGCTTATTATGAGATGGGCCGCGCTTATATCGAGCAGAAACAGTACGATGATGCAATCATGGCCTATGACAAACTCATCGAGTTAAGTCCTATCAGTCCTGTCGCACGCCGTGCTGCCACCGAGAAGGCTATGATATACAACAATATGGGTGATGTAGATAACGCGATAAAGGCATATAAGCATATCATCGAGTCATATCCCGAGAGTGAGGAGGCCGATGTTGCGGCACAGGACCTCAAGGATGTATATATCGACCGTGGTATGGTTAAGGAGTTCGCGGAATATGCCGAGAATACCCACGGCATGAAGAAGGTAGAGAGCAGTGAAATCGATACTCTCAGCTACATGGCTGCCTACAGGATATATGAGAGAAAGGACCTCGCCGAGGCAAAAGTGAAGTTCCAGGAGTATCTCGACTATTTCTCTAATGGAGCATTCTTGCTCAATTGCCATTATTATATAGGTGTAATCGAGTTCGGCGAAAAAGAGTATGATAACGCGGTTGCCCATCTCAAGGAGGTAGCGAAGTATCCCAACAGCCGTTTCTACGGTGATGCCATAATGTATCTGGCGGAGTCATATTACAACACCAAGGAGTTCGGCAAGGCTGTAGAGGCTTATAAGAGTGTGCTTGGGATGACCGATGATGCCGAACGTCGCCAGTCGGTGCTCATGAATATCATGCACACGGCAAAGCAGACCGGTGACAGCGATAACATCATCTTTGCGGCAGACGAACTTCTCAAGGAGAAGAACCTCAAGGAACAGTGGCGCCGTGAGGCCCGCTACAACCGTGCTAAGGAACTCATTGCTGCCGATAAGGCAGCCGATGCGATGCCCGACCTCAAGGAACTCGCTAAGGAGACCCGTAGCAAGGAGGGTGCCGAGGGCAAATACCTCTATGCCGATCAACTCTTCAAACAGGGCAAATACAAGGAGTGTGACAAGGAGATTTCGGACTACATGAAGAAGAATACCCCACACGCCTATTGGCTTGCACGCAGTTTCGTGCTTCTGTCCGACCTTTACGTTGCGCAGGGCAAGAAGAAGGAGGCAAAGCAATATCTCATCTCGCTCAAGAACAGTTATAACGAGGATAATGATATTGCAGATATGATTGAGAAACGTATGGCAGAACTGTCAAAATGATCAAATATAGGACAAGATGAAAAGACGTATATTATTTATAGCGGCAATTATGCTTTCTGCAGTTTCATTCGCGCAGAAAGATTCCTTGAGGGCTGTGGTCAACATAGAGAGTGACTACACCCCGGTAACAATGAGTGTGAACAAGATTAATTTCTCCCCCGAAGTGATAGGCAATGCGGCACGCAAGCCACCTGCAATCTTCTTTTCCGAGTCTTCGTTGCCTTTCGATGGCTTCGTGAGCGAGAAGAGTACCAGAGAACTGACACATCAGGCGACACTTCCCTACGAAGGCTATGCAAGATTGGGTTATGGCGTTGTTAATGAACTCGATGTCAAAGCCTCGTACAACTTCAACATCACTCCCAGGGACAATGTGAACGCATATGTTGCCGTCGATGGTTACAAGAGATGGCTCGACGGTGAGATTGGTGACTGGAAATCACGCATGTACAATACAACAATCGGCATGAACTACAGCCACAGGTTCGATTACCTAAAGATCGATGCCGATGCAGGTGTCGACAATATGGTTTTCAACTATCAGGATGCAGGCTTCAATGCAGGACACACCGACAAGCAGAACAGTACAGGTGCCCGTGTAGGTGTCAGAGGAGAATCCATGCTCTCAGGCCCGTTCGCATATACTTTCCGTGCTGGGTATACATATGCAGGACGCAAGTATTCATATGATATGGAAAAAGGAATCAACGAGAACCGCATCCTTGCCGGAGGTTCTGTGCTCTACAAGATTGAGAATGCCGAACTGAACGAGGTGGGTATGGATGTGGAACTCAATACATACCTTTATAACGGCGTGCTCCGTAAATCGGTCAACAAGTACAGGGATTATCTCTCGTTGGATATTGACCCCTATCTCAATTTCAATATATCTGATTGGCAGTTGCGTCTGGGTACAAGCATGAAGATTGTGACGGCAAACGGTGCTGCCTTCTCAATTGCTCCTGATGTAAGGCTCAGAAAAGATTTCTCGGACAAGATACAGTTCTTTGCATATGCCACGGGCGGTCGTGAGGACAACAACTTTGCCCGTATACAGTCGATAACCCCTTATTGGGGCTTCGATGAGGAGTGCGGCAAGCAGCTGAAACCTACATATAAGGTTGTTGATGCCACTGTCGGTTCAACCATTACCGTAGAACCGCTATTTATTGAGATGACTGCCGGTTATGCATACACCAAGGACGACCTGCTGCAGACAATGGAGGTTTCGGGCAACTCATATATATACAGCAATCTTGCTCAGCAGAACACCCATAATGCCCATCTGTTCGCACGTCTGGGCTATGATTTCGGCGGTTGGCTGAATGTGTCCGGTGATGCACGATACGACTATTGGGATTGCGACAACGAGGACCTGCTTGTCCTCAAGCCGGAGATTACCTGCAACCTAAATGCCGAGGCAAGGATTTTCGGTGATCTTACAATCAATGCAGGTTACAACTTTACACGTTACACAAAGAGCGCCAAGGGCAAGAGGGTAGGTTTGAAGAACGACCTTAGCCTAAGGATTGCATACCGGATTACACCGCGCTTCGGTGCATATATCCAGGGTGATAATCTGCTCAACGACAAGCATTACGAGTACGCAGGCTATTATGCACGCGGTGCAAGAGGCTTGATAGGCCTGACTGCGAATTTCTAAAGGAAGGCTCGGGCGATAAAAGTGGAAAGTGGAAAGATGAAAGCTTGTGCAAGCGAGCGAAAGCCAAGTTTACTTGAGCTTTTACAGCGAGTGCAGCCAAGGTTCAAGCCCACGCAGTGGGGTTAAAGTGGAAAGATGAAAGTGGAAAGTTGTGAACTGGCTCGCAACTTTCCACTTTCAATTGCCCTAAGTCCCCTTTAGTGGCCTTAGAGCCCTTTTGACACCACGCGCAAAACCGCGAAAAAGGGCACCCACAAGGGATGCCCCTACGCGTTGGTACTCTGTTCTCTGTACTCTATTCTTAAGCCGCGGATTTGTCATTCTGAGCAAAGCGAAGAATCTCAATTAACTTCCCACTTTGCTCTTCCCAATTTCCACTTTGACAACACCGTCTAATCGCAACCCGCAGGGCGTGACTTAAACTCCTCCCCTGCCTGAGGGGAGGTGCCAGTTTACTGGCGGAGGGGTGGGAGTGCGACCTGCGACCTGTTGCTGCCGGTGCCGTCGAAGTTGCTTTCGCAACTTTCATCTTTCATCTTTCCACTTTCCACTTTCAATTGCCCTTACTCCTCTTATAAACCGCGCAATTTTTTTCTCCTATTTAAAATAATATATTATTTTATGGGAAACGGGGCGGTTGTGCTTTAGTTTTTTTTTAATTTTTTGGTTTAAAATTACAGGAAACTTTTCTACTTTTGCGCCGAAATTGAGGGTTCGCCTTCAAGTTTTGGAAATGAATATCGTTATGCAGAAGAATTTAGTTATTGTTGAGTCACCGGCAAAAGCCAAGACAATCGAGAAATTCCTTGGTAAGGATTACAAGGTAATGTCAAGTTACGGACATATATGCGACCTCAAGAAGAAGGAGTTCAGCATCAACACCACAACCTTTGAACCCGAATATGAGATTCCGGCCGAGAAGGAGAAACTTGTAAACAGTCTCCGCAGCGAAGTGAAGAAGGCCGATACCGTGTGGTTGGCTTCCGATGAGGACCGCGAGGGAGAGGCCATCAGCTGGCACCTTTATACAGTTCTCGGTCTCAAACCGGAGAATACGAAACGTATTGTCTTCCACGAGATTACCAAGAATGCTATTCTTAATGCTATCGAGAATCCACGCGAGATTGACACAAATCTTGTATATGCCCAGCAGGCACGTCGAGTGCTCGACCGTATTGTCGGTTTCAAACTCTCTCCGGTTCTCTGGCGTAAGGTTAAGCCGGCTCTTTCTGCCGGACGTGTGCAGAGCGTTACTGTGCGTCTTGTCGTCGAGCGCGAGCGCGAGATAAACAAGTTCACTACCGAGAGCGGTTACCGCGTGACAGCACAGTTCTTCCTGCCTGCCGATAACGGCGAGAAGAATATCCTCAATACCGAACTCTCGAAGCGCTTCAAGACAAGGGAGGAGGCTGAAGCATTCCTCGAGTCGTGCAAGGATGCGCAGTTCGTCATTGACGATGTTACTACAAAACCATTGAAGAAGAGTCCTGCGGCTCCTTTCACTACATCTACACTCCAGCAGGAGGCTGCACGCAAGCTCGGTTTCACAGTGTCGCAGACCATGATGGTTGCACAGCGGCTCTATGAATCGGGATATATCACATACATGCGTACCGACTCGGTGAACCTCTCATCTCTCTGCATCGGTTCATGCAAGAGCGTAGTAACCGAAATGTACGGCGCACAGTATCTCAAGAGCCGTAACTATTCAACACATTCCAAGGGTGCTCAGGAGGCTCACGAGGCAATCCGCCCCACATATATGACAAATGTCACAATCGAGGGTACAATCCCCGAGAAGAGACTTTATGAACTCATCTGGAAACGTACCATAGCATCTCAGATGGCCGATGCTCAGGTAGAGAAGACAACCGTGAACATCGCTATCAGCGGACACACCGAGTACTTCATTGCCACAGGCGAGGTAACCGTGTTCGACGGTTTCCTTCAGGTATACCGCGAGAGCATCGACGACGAGGTTGAGGGCGATCTGGCAGTATTGCCGGCAGTGAAGAAGGGCGAGGAACTTACCGCCAAGGAGATTGTCGCAACCGAGCGCTTTACCCAGCATCCTCCACGTTACACCGAGGCAAGCCTTGTGCGCAAGCTCGAGGAACTTGGTATCGGACGTCCTTCGACCTATGCCCCCACAATCAGCACAATCCAGCAGCGTGGTTACGTAGAGAAGGGCAACAAGAGCGGTACACAACGCAAGTTCGACATAATAACCCTCAAGAACGGAAAGATAACCTCAAAGGAGGGCAAGGAGACCGTGGGTGCCGAGAAGGCGAAACTCATGCCTACAGATATCGGTATTGTTGTAAACGATTTCCTTATGGACTCTTTCGACGAGATTATGGATTACAACTTCACTGCCAATGTTGAGAAGGAGTTCGATGAGATTGCCGACGGAAAGAGACATTGGGCCGACCATATATCTGAATTTTATAAGGCATTCGAACCTAAGGTCGAGGGTATAATACAGACAAAGAACGAACACAAGGTCGGCGAGCGCGTGCTTGGCAACGACCCTGCAAGCGGCAAGCCTGTGTCGGTAAAGATAGGCCGTTTCGGTCCTATTGTGCAGATTGGTTCTGCAAGCGACGAGGAGAAGCCGCGTTTTGCACAGATGAAACCCGGACAGACCCTTGAGACAATAACCCTTGAGGAGGCACTCGACCTCTTCAGCCTTCCACGTACACTCGGCGAGTTCGAGGGCAATACGGTGGTCATCGGTGCAGGCCGCTTCGGTCCTTACATCAAGTATGGCAGCGCATATGTCACACTCCCTAAGACCCACGACCCGCTTACAGTTACCCTTGAGGAGGCAACGCTCCTTATCGAGGAGAAACAGAAAGCCGAGGCACAGCGTCTTATCAAGCAGTTCGACGAAGAGCCTGAACTTCAGGTGCTCAACGGCCGTTTCGGTCCCTACATCGCATACAAGGGCAGCAACTACAAGCTTCCTAAGGGCGTGACACCTGCCGAACTTTCGCTTGAGGAGTGCATGGAGATTGTGAACAAGCAGCAGGAGGGCGGAAAGGCACCTGCCAAGAGAAGATATACCAAGAAAAAATAAACAGGGATGACACGCATCTTCCTCATCGGCTACATGGGAGCAGGCAAGACAACGCTCGGACGCGCACTTGCCCAGGTACTCGGGCTGCAGTTCATTGACCTTGACTGCTACATCGAGGATCGCTTCCGCAAGACAATATCGCAGATATTCGCCGAGAAGGGAGAGGAGGCTTTCCGCGACCTTGAGAGGCGCATGCTTCACGAGGTGGGGGAGTTCGAGGATGTCATCATCTCCACGGGAGGCGGCACACCATGCTTCTTCGACAATGTGGAGTATATGAACGCTCAGGGAACAACCGTTTTCCTTGACGTGCCTGTTGAGAGGCTTTTCATTAGGTTGAGCATAGCCCGCAGCAAGCGTCCTCTGATAAAGGACAAGAACGACGATGAACTGCGTGCATTCATCGTGGATCAGTTGGGCAAGAGATTGCCGCACTACAGCAAGGCACAGTTCACCTTCGAGGCCGATAAACTTGAAGACAAGAGACAGATAGACCTGTCGGTCGAGGCATTCTGTCGGCAGTTCAATATAAATCAACCGGAATTCAATATGAACCCAACCAAACCGCGACGAGAGATCTCAGAAAATATCGCGAAATAAGAGATTCTTCACATTGACTTTAGCGTCGACCGTTGGTTCGTTCAGAATGACAAGGACTCAAAATCCCGTATAAATATTGAATTCACGTTAAAATAAGACATTAGTACTAACCGCTATCAAACACCACTAAAATGAGAAAATGGCGCATTGAAGATTCGGAGGAACTGTACAACATCAACGGATGGGGTGCATCCTATTTTAGTATCAATGAAAAAGGCAATGTTGCCGTAACTCCCAAGAAGGACGGCGTGCAGATTGACCTTAAAGAACTAATGGACGAGCTCCAGCTGCGTGACGTGGCAGCCCCTGTGCTCCTGCGTTTCCCCGACATCCTTGATAACCGCATAGAGAAGATTGCCGGCTGTTTCAAGCTTGCATCCGAAGAGTACGGTTACAAGGGCGAGAGTTTTATCGTATATCCAATCAAGGTGAACCAGATGCGTCCCGTGGTCGAGGAGATTACCAGCCACGGAAAAAGGTATAATATTGGTCTTGAGGCAGGCTCAAAACCCGAACTCCATGCGGTCATTGCCATGAACACCGATAATGACTCGCTCATTATATGCAACGGCTACAAGGACGACAGTTACATTGAACTTGCCCTGCTTGCTCAGAAGATGGGCCGTCACATATTTCTTGTGGTGGAGAAACTCAACGAACTAAAGCGCATCGCCAAGATAGGCAAGCGCCTTGGCGTGCGTCCCAACATAGGTATCCGCATCAAACTCGCGAGCGAGGGCAGCGGACGTTGGGAAGAGAGCGGCGGCGATGCAAGCAAGTTCGGTCTTACATCCAGTGAACTGCTCGAGGCGCTTGAGATTCTCGACAAATACGACATCAAGGATTGCCTGCGCCTGATACACTTCCACATCGGAAGCCAGGTGACACGCATCCGCCATATAAAGACAGCCCTCCGTGAGGCTTCACAGTTCTACGTGCAGCTGCACAAGCTGGGCTACAACATCGAGTTCACCGACATAGGCGGCGGTCTTGGTGTCGACTACGACGGTACACGATCTTCAAGCAGCGAGAGCAGTGTCAACTACTCGATACAGGAGTATGTAAACGATGCCATTTACACAATGGTAGATGCAGCCGACAAGAACGGCATCCCACACCCCAACATCATTACCGAGAGCGGACGTTCCGTTTCGGCGCACCACGCAATCCTTGTGTTCGAGGTGCTTGAGACAGCAGCCCTGCCGCAGATGGATGAGGAGTGGGAGGTTGCAGCCGGTGACCACGACCTTGCTAAGGAACTCTACAAGATATGGTGCGAGCTCGACCAGCGTACCATGCTCGAGGCACTTCACGATGCACAGCAGATTCGCGAGGAGGCTCTTGAACTCTTCAGTCACGGTATCGTCGACCTCAAGACCCGTGCGCAGATAGAGAGCATGTTCTGGAGCGTGATACGCGAGATTCTTTCCATTGCAAAGAACATGAAGCACGTCCCCGACGACTTCCGCAAGCTTCCTAAACTGCTTGCCGACAAATATTTCTGTAACTTCTCGCTCTTCCAGAGCCTTCCCGACAGCTGGGGTATCGACCAGTTCTTCCCCATCATGCCCATCCACAGGCTCGATGAGCGTCCCGACCGCAGCTGCACCATCCAGGATATGACATGCGACAGCGACGGCAAGATTACAGACTTCATCAACTACAACAGCAAGGCCGACTCACTGAGGGTTCACAAACTCAAGTCCACCGAGCCTTACTACCTTGGTGTCTTCCTTGTGGGCGCATATCAGGAGATTCTGGGCGACATGCATAACCTCTTCGGCGACACCAATGCCGTGCATATCAGTGTTGACGATGACGGCTACCACATTGACAAGATTATCGACGGCGAGACCATTGCCGACGTGCTCGACTATGTTCAGTACGATGCGCGCAAGCTCGTGCGCACACTCGAACGTTGGGTCACAAGCGCAGTCAAGGAGGGCAGGATAAGCCTCGAAGAGGGCAAGGAGTTCCTTTCCAATTACCGTTCCGGACTCTACGGATATACATATCTCGACTATTGATGAAAGAGAAAATAACAATCATAAAGGTAGGTGGGAAGATTGTTGAGGAGCACGAAAGCCTCAACACTCTTCTCGACCGTTTTGCGCAGATTCAAGGGCGCAAGGTTCTTATCCATGGCGGAGGACGGTCCGCTACGCGCATGGCTGAGAGGCTCGGCATCGAAAGCCGTATGGTAGACGGTCGCCGCATCACCGATGAGGCAACCCTTCAGGTGGTCACAATGGTCTATGGCGGTCTTGTCAACAAGAATATCGTGGCACAGCTGCAGGCGCGTGGCGTGAATGCTCTTGGCCTTACCGGTGCCGACTGCAATTTGATAAAGGCCTGTAAGCGCCCCGTGAAGGAGGTAGACTATGGCTTTGTGGGCGATGTAGAGAGAACCGACGGTGATATGCTGTCAAAACTGATAGAGCAGGGCATTGTGCCCATTGTCGCTCCGCTCACACACGACGGCAACGGTAATCTGCTGAATACTAATGCCGATACCATGGCAGCAGAGACAGCCAAGGCGCTTGCCGTGCATTACGATGTTACACTAATCTACTGCTTTGAGCATCCCGGTGTCATGCGCGACCCCGAGGACGCAGCATCCCTCATTCCTGTAATCACACACGATAGTTACCGCACGCTGCTTGCCGACGGCATTGTCAGCGGCGGCATGATTCCCAAGATTGACAATGCCTTCAATGCCATCGACAACGGTGTCAAGGAGGTAATCATCACCCGTGCCGATGCCATCGACGGCATCCAAGGAACAAGGATAATAAGTGCAAAGTGGAAAGTTGAAAGTTAATTGAGATTTTTCGCTTTGCTCAAAATGACAAGTTCGCGGCTTAAGAATAGAGTACAGAGTACAGAGTACAGAGAACAGAGAACCAATGCGTAGGGGCATCCCTTGTGGGTGCCCTTTTTTCGCGGTTTTAAAAGGGCACTTGTTTTATGGGAGTGAATTATCGGAATATCCTTTCATTAATTCAATCACAATGATTATATTTGCAGGGTAAAAATGCGGATAACCGCAATAATACCCTTTATATATGAGAGTAGAACGAAAAAGAAATCTTCAGCGACTTATCAATAGTCAAAAAAATGGTCAGATAAAAATAATAACCGGAGTCAGGCGTTGCGGTAAATCGTATCTGCTTGGAGTATTGTATAAGGAATACCTTCTACAATCAGGAATTCTGCCCGATCAGATTATTTCAGTTGAATTAGATAACGATATGAATTTCCGTTATCGTAACCCTTTGGAGTTAGGTTCATATCTACGAGAAAAGGTCAGTGATAGAGATAAAGATTATTATATTCTACTCGATGAAATTCAAATGGTAGAGACAATAGATAATCCCTATCTTCCTACAGGTTCAGAAAGCAAAATTTCCTTTGTGGATGTTCTGCTGGGACTGAAAAGTTTGCCTAATGTCGATGTTTATGTTACGGGCAGCAATTCTAAGATGCTTTCATCTGATGTTGCTACCGCTTTTCGTGACAGAGGAGAAGAGATTCATATCACACCACTTACATATGATGAGTTTTACGCTGCATATCCAAAGGACAAACGCTATGCTTGGCGTGAATTTATGACGTATGGTGGAATGCCTTATGTGCTATATAAGAATACCCACGAAGAAAAATCAAAATATCTTCAGGACCTGTTTCGTTTGACATATCTTAAAGATGTGATTGAGCGCAATAGATTACGTGCAAATATTGAAGTTCTTGATGAATTGCTTAATGTCGTGGCATCTGTAGTTGGTTCATTATCAAATCCCACACGTTTGTCCAATACATTTCAATCAGTTAAAGGATTGAAAATAAAGAATGAAACAATAGCAATATATTTGGATTGTTTTATTGATGCATACATATTAAGCAGGTCATATCGTTATAACATAAAAGGCCGTTCGTATATTGATACCCCATTGAAATATTATTTCACGGATATTGGATTGAGAAATGTGCGACTTAACTTCCGTCAGCAAGAGGAAAATCATATTATGGAGAACATTATTTATAATGAACTCATTGCGCGTGGTTTTAATGTTGATGTGGGTGTAGTGGAATATAATCATAATGATGAAAAAGGGAAAAAGATAAGAACCCAACTGGAAGTGGATTTTGTGGTCAATAAAACTGATAAGCGTTATTATATCCAGTCGGCATTGACTGTTGCCGATGAAGAAAAACGACAACAAGAAATAAACTCCCTGAATAGAATCGATGATTCTTATACGAAAATAGTTGTGGTACGTGATAATGTTTTACCTTGGATAGATGAAAAAGGGGTACAATATATCAATATTGAAGACTTCCTTTTAGAAAAGATAAATGAATTATAATTCGTTGGTTTTTAGGGTAGTACCCTAAAAGATGAAAGTTGCGAAAGCAACTTCGACGACACCGGCAGCAACAGGTCGCAGGTAGCACTCCCACCCCTCCGCTAGTACGTGACAGAGCCCTTCGGGACTCCTTTGGGAACATGAATGTTCCGTCGTCGCAAGCAGTGCTGTGGCTTCGCACTGCCCCCTCAGGCAGGGGAGGAGTTTAAGTCACGCCCTGCGGGTTAAATGTAGGGGCAGACCGATGTGTCTGCCCTAAAAGTTGAAATTTATTTGAGATTCTTCGCTTTGCTCAGACGTGTTGTTGAGGGCTTTGACCGAAAAATGACAAATCCGCGGTTTTTCGCGCAACGTAGGGGCAGACCGATGTGTCTGCCCTTTTTCGCGTTGTTTGTTTTTTAGACAAAAGTACAAAGCTGCGAGTAAGTGAGTGTGTGCCGCTCCATTGATAGCTGCTGCATTATCAATTGTGCAATATTTTTAAAAAGTAGCACAGTGGACAATGCGATATTTGTAAATAATTGCACTTTTTGTTGTGCAATTGTTTGATTGTTCCTATTTTTGTGCAGGGTAATTTGTAGAATTTCTTACATTAAATGACGTTTAAAAATAAGATGCTTCATTTCTAGCAGCTATTTTTGATTGATTTTGTTTTTGTGATGAGGGCACATTTGGGCTATGTAACTGACGGGCAAAGACAAAAACGGTAAAAAGAGCGCTATAATAATCAAACAATAACAATTTATCCTTTAACAAAATGAAGCAGGTTATTTTTTTATATGTCACTAAATAGATGTTTTATGGAAAGTTTGTTTATCACATCACGGGAACTCATAGAACGGGTTGACACAACCTATGTCCGTGGTATACATGAAAAAATAGATTGGGACAGCCGTCTTATTGCCATTTTAGGTCCGCGCGGTACAGGTAAGACAACTCTGATGTTGCAACACATACGTCTGTACGATAATACCCCGGAAACATTATATGTTACGGCTGATGATTTTTATTTCACGACACACCGTTTGGAAGAGTTGGCCCATAGATTCATGTTGCAAGGAGGTAAACATCTTTATATCGATGAGATTCACAAATATAAAGGCTGGTCAACCGAAATCAAGAATATATATGACAAGATGCCCGATTTACATGTCGTGTACAGCGGTTCATCTATCCTAGATTTGGAAAGAGGTGGGGCTGACCTTAGTCGCAGGAAACTTGAATATATATTGCCCGGATTGAGTTTCCGTGAATATCTGAATATTACACGAGGTTGGAAACTACACAGCTATTCTTTAGAAGAGATTCTGGCAGGTAAAGTAGAGTTCCCATACTCCGCGGCACGACCATTGCACCTCTTCTCTGAATACTTGCGCGAAGGATACTATCCCTTTTTTCGCGAGGGAAATTATAAGATGCGTTTGCAAGGCGTTATGAAGCAGATAGTGGAGGACGATATACCGAAGTTTGCCGAAATGGAGGTCGCTTCGGCTCAGAAACTGAAGAAACTGCTTTATGTGTTGGCTCAATCAGTTCCGTTCAAGCCTAACAATTCAAAACTGGAACGCGACCTGGGGATATCTCGCAATAGCCTTCCTACATACATGTTATATCTGGAAAAAGCCGGGTTGATAGCTCTTTTGCGCGAGAAGGCATCGGGCATCAAGTTGCTTGAAAAGATAGAAAAAGTATACCTGAATAATACGAATGAAGCTTATGCTTTATCCGAGACCACACCGGATATCGGTACTATCCGTGAAACAGTTTTCTTTGCATGGATGCGTGTCGGGAATTTCATATCTTCATCCCCTGTGTCCGATTTCGAAGTCGATGGTTATACCTTTGAAGTCGGCGGTAGGAACAAGACCCGTAAACAGATTGCAACTCTCCCGTTAGAGAAAAGTTTTGTTGTAAAGGACGACATAGAGTATATATACCAAAACTCAATACCATTGTGGATGTTTGGGTTTATTTACTGATTCAACTCTCCCTCTTCGCCAAGAGAGGGAATGTTTTTGCAGTTTAGTGGCATTTTAATCCCTAGTGCCAAAGCTGCGCCACTCCTGCTTAAGAATAGAGTACAGAGAACAGAGTACAGAGAACAGAGAATCAACGCGTAGGGGCATCCCTTGTGGGTGCCCAAAAAGTGCAAAGCTTGTGCAAACGAGCGAAAGCCAAGTTTACTTGAGCTTTTACAGCGAGCGCAGCCAAGGTTCAAGCCCACGCAGTGGGGTTAAAGTGTGCAAGCGAGCGAAAGCCAAGTTTACTTGAGCTTTTACAGCGAGTGCGGCCAAGGTTCAAGCCCACGCAGTGGGGTTAAAGTTGAAAGTTGTCTGCAAGTGAGTGTAATGCAAATCTACTTGAGATTTCTCCTATCGTCGAAATGACAGCTTCGCGGTTGTTTGTCATCCTGGAGCGCAGCGAACCAACGGTCGACGCCCGAGGCGTTAGCCGAGGGGCTAAAGTCAAGGATCTTATTTTTTCGCGGTTATTACGGTTTTTAAAAGGGCTACTAAGGGCAATTAAAATATCAAAGTTGAAATTTATTTGAGATTTCTCCTATCGTCAGGAATGACAAATTCGCGAAATATTTACGCATTTTGGTCAACTGCTATATTATTACCAAATATTTTTTAGAAATTAAGAAACTGTTTCTTAATACATCAAACCAAAAGCCCACAATGGAATTTCGTTTTTGTGGCCATATTCAATATCATCCTTGACAACGTAGGCGTTATCCACATCTTTGATTTGATGTTGTCCCTTTTTCCTTCCACCAACTTCAAATGTGTATTTTCCAACCTTGAAATCGGAAATACTCGAAGCTGTTACTTTATGCATCACTCTCATCCATGAAAAGAACATTGTTTCTCTTACATTGCCGATGTTCAGTTCATCTTCCGACAATACGTACGCCAGGTTGGGGTTGTTCAGGTATATTTTGTTGACTTTCCCCAAGAGTTTGTAGCCTTCAACATCATCGTGTAGGATGTTGATTAAGTTGGCCTTGTCCAGCCAAACCATAAGATCTGACACCGTGTTGCGGTGGATGTCAAGGTCTCTGGCAATCTTTGAATAGTTGGGCTTGAATGGTACACTTTGTGCAATGATATACAGCAGCATCTTCAGCTTTTCTGCAGTAGAAACAGAAAGTTCTGCGAATTTGGGTATATCGACCTCGAGGATTGCGTTTATAGTCTTGTCGAGTCGCAGTTCGTATCCTCCTTCCTTGAAGTATGGGTAGTAACCTGTTTTCAGATATTCCTTGAATAGGGCTATCGGGCGGTGTTCTGTGTATGGAAAGTCTATTTTATTTGCTAGTACCTGTTCTAAGGTGTGTATTGGTATTTCTGTTCCGTAATTGAGTGCAATGTATTCCCTGAATGAAAGTCCGTACATCTGGTATTCAAGTACTCGACGGCTCAAATCGTGGTTGCCCTTCTGTAAATCAAGGATTGATGAACCTGTATAGCGCACCTTCAGTTCCGGGAAAGAGTCGTATATGTTCTTTATCTCCTGTGACCAATTCTTGTATTTGTGTATTTCATCAATGTATAACGCCTTGCCTCCTTCCTTGTAGAAGGTTTCGGCAAGTGCTACCAATGAATGTGTTGAGAACCAAATATCGTCGGCATATACAAAGAGTGTGGTGTCAATCTCTTCGTACAGTTTTATGTGTTGCAATACAAGCGTGGTCTTGCCTACACCTCTAGAGCCTAATATTGCAATTAAGCGGTCATCCCAGAGAATTGTATTATGTATGTTGCGTATATAGCTTGTATCTACATTTTTCAGGATATTCCGGAATTTTGCTACGAGAGTTTTCATGTTGTAAAGCGTTTTGTTTGTGCAAAGGTAGTAAAACTGCTAAAAATAAACAGCATTTTTTAGTAAAAACTGCTGTCTGTAAACAGCAGTTTTGTTTTAGTTGCGCTTAAAGTGTTGAAAATTAATTTGTTGACAATGGTAAGTTTTGTTGTTTTTTACCGGGTGCTTGTTGTGAATATTCCCTTTTGAGTTTGCGCCGGCATTAGCCGGGCTGTAGCCGTCAGGCAAGCGTTGCCAGTCGGGGCAATAGAACGGCCTTTTGGGCCTTTTCGCCCCTTTGGGCATTAAGGATATTTTTATTAAATTTTAAGACAAAAGAGCTTTCTGTTATGGAAGCATGACAGGAAATTGCGATTTCCTGTTTCGAGTAATACGAATTAGCATGAATGTGAAAATCAATTCTTACATTACAGCAAATTTGTATTACTCAATAGTCGCATTGTTTTACATGCGACATGCTTCGCCCGTAGGGAAGTGTTGGAAGAACTTATTTGTGCAGTGTATCATGTATTACCAAGCGCTAAATCTTTTGTACTTCTGTACTTCTGTCAAAAAAAGAAATTGATTGCGTTCATTTGTCAATACATTGCTTTAGCCCCTGGTTTTTAGGCTTTTGTTGAAATTTTAAAAGAACTATATTTGTCTGTTATTTCCTTTGTAAAAGTTTGGTTAATAGATATTAAATGGGTAACTTTGCACCGCTTTTTGGAGCCCCACCCAGACTCTCCCCCGTAGGGAGGGATGGTGCGAAACCGTAGCACCTTTGCGACGACTTTACAAAGGAGTGCTTTACCCCTCCCGTAGAGGGGAATTGAGAATGAATAGGGGGTGAAAAACGAGAATTCACAAAACAAAATAAATTCAATTATTATGAAAAAATTTTTACTTTCAATTTTTGCTGTGCTCTTTGCATTTGCAGGAGTGCAGGCAGAAGAGGTTACACTTACTTGTGGAACAGAGATTACTGCAACAACCGGTAATTTCCTTAATGGCAAGTTGTCATTGAGTTGTGACAAGAATAGTGCTCAAAATTCTCCTGCTTATAATTCTTCAAGTAAGGAACTGAGACTTTATTATGGTTCTGGTACTGGTTGCTCGGCAACTCTTAAGACTGACGGTACTATAAAAATTACAGGTATTGAACTTGTAGCATCGTCAACTTCTTATACCCCTGCAGTAAATTACTTTGTTGACGGCGGTTCTGCTGTTGCAGGGACTTGGTCTTCTACTAAAATGACAATTTCTGGTATAGAGGCTACTGAGACATTTATGTTTCAGAATGCAAACACTTCAAACAAGCAACTTCGTATCAAATCTATAAAAGTGACATATGAGGCTGTGGCTGGTGCTGTTGAGACTGCAATTCCTCCTACTGTAGTCGGTGGCGAGTTCGTTGGTTCTACTACTGTTGTTATAACAAACAACGATGATGATGCAACTCTCTACTATTCTGTTGACGATGGAGCGTTTGAAGAGTATGGTGGTGATTTTGAAATCAATAAAGATACAAAGGTTGCTGCATATGCGCAGATTGGCGATGATGAGGAGACACGCAGTGTAACCGTTACAGCAGAGTTTACTCGCGTAGCTGCTGACCCTGTGTTGGTTTATGATGCAACCTCTTTTGATGATAAAATAACTGTTTCGGTTACATCTGAGGATGATGTTTACTACACTTTGGATGGTACAAAGCCTAATGCAGAAAGCACACCTTATGAGACCGCATTGACCTTGAAGGCTACAGCAACACTTAAAGTTATTGCAATTGATGCAGAAGGTTATGCAAGTGCTGTAGTAGAGCAGAAGTTTACCAAGAACGAGAGCGCTTCAGGTGCGGGTGAAACGACTTTGGTGACAGATGCTTCTACTTTGGCTGTAGGTGATCAGATTGTAATTGTCGCAAGTGATTATGATTATGCGCTTTCAACAACACAGAATGATAATAACCGTGATCAGGCTTCTGTAACAAAGGATGGCAATAATATAACTTACGGAGCAAATGTTCAGATAATCACTCTTGAAGAAGGAAATGTGTATGGTACATTTGCATTCAATGTTGGTACAGGTTATTTGTATGCAGCGTCATCAAGTAAGAATTACTTGAGGACTAATGCTAATTTGGATGATAATGGAAGTTGGACAGTCTCAGTAACAGATGGTATTGCTTCGATTATTGCACAAGGTAGTAACACTCGTAATATGATGCAGTACAACCAGTCAAGTTCTATTTTCTCTTGTTATGCATCAGATAAACCACAAAAAGACATAAGCATTTACAAGGTAAACAAGGCGTCTATTGAGGCTTATACACTCTCTGTCTCTGCAGCCGGTTGGGCAACATTGTTCTTGAACTACGATGCTGAGATTCCAACAGGTGTTACTTGTTATGCAGTTTCTGCTGTTGATGGCGAGTATGCAACACTTTCACCTGTAACAGGTGTTATCCCAGCAAATACAGGTGTAATTGTAGAGGCAAGTCAAGGCAATTATACATTTAACGTTGCAACAAAAGCGGGCTCAGATGTAGCAAGTGAACTTATTGGTACAACTGTAAATACATATATTACTAAGGAGGCTTATGTCCTCGGTATTGTAGACGGCGTAGTTGGTCTCTACAAGGCTCAGATGGCCGGTGGCGTTTGGTTGAACAACGCCAATAAGGCATACTTGCCTGCAAGCGTTGCAAATGGTGCTGCTTCTTACAGCTTCCATTTCGGCGAGGGTACAACAGGCATTAGCGAGGTGAAAGGTGAAAGCGGAAATGTGAAAGGTATCTACGACCTTACAGGTCGCCGTGTAGAGGCTATCACAGCTCCTGGTATTTATATTGTAGGTGGCAAAAAGGTTTTGGTCAAGTAATTGACCAAAAGCTCGACAATGCTGCCAGCGTTTAGTCGCGAGTAGCACAGCTGCAAGTTGTGCCTCGCGGGTCGCGGAAAGGCAGCGTTGTCAAAGTTTTGGTAAAATGATTAAAAAGGCGAATTTCTGCGTTACGCTAGCCCGCTAAATCCTCATTTACACAAAAGTAAACTGTGGTTTAGCGAGCGTCGCAAGCCTTGAACTTCATCCTTTTTATCTCATTTAACTTGAGACAGCAATAATAATGTAGGGGCGAACCGGTGTGTTCGCCCAACAGAAATACCGCAAATGTAGGGCAGACACATCGGTCTGCCCCTACGGGCGCGGAAAATAAAAGACAAAAAATAATTATACAATAATA
>JAFQEZ010000003.1 GCA_017398805.1 Bacteroidaceae bacterium
AGGGAGTCCCGCAGCACCCAAAAATCAAACAGAAAGTTCAAGCGGCAAGACCTCTTTGACTGAAAGATGTCGCTTGCGACTCTTGAACAAAAAAGAGGTCGACTGGAATTTCCGTGTGCCGGGACCTTTTGCATACTTTTCAGTCATGAAAAGTATGTGATAGAACGACACAAGGAGAATAATTGACAACAGATTAAGGGTAAAACAATCCAAGGAATAGCAGTTTTATTGTACCAGAATTATTTCGCCCACACGAAATTTCTACTGAGCCTAAGTTACTGAACCAAAGAAGAAACAATAAGCAACAACAATAAACGCATGAAGGTGACCTGAAAAGTCACCTTCATACGTTTATTGTTGGTCACTCACACCGGTACGTTATAATCCGGCTCTTCACAAGCTGCCCCTCGCCTACTCCTTTGTCGCTGGTAGTATTGTAAAGGCACAATTCTATGTTCAGGTCATCCCAAATCAATTGGCCACGGTTCTCATCGAAATAGTTCTGCAGATTATTGCAATACTTGTTGAAACGCCCTATTGCATCATCCTTATCGAACGGCACGGAAGCCAGTTCCTCGTTCAATGCATTAAGCTCAAGTACGCTCTCATGGGGCAGATAATCAAGTCTGTCATTAACCACAACCTTGTAGTGCGCCATAGGACCGTCAACCTCGCACGAGGTGAATGCCAGTGGCAGTAACGCCACCAGCATTATAAAGAACATTCTATTCAATTCTGTTTTCATCTGATTCATTCAATTCTATCAATTGTTCAAGTTCCACAGGTGTAGGAATAATCTTCTTTCCATTGTCGAAGAAGATTATATTCTCCATATTACCGTCGGTTGACATTACAGCCTTCAACTCACGATGACGTCGTGCATTGTCGGGAACAACGAGACCTGCGTCATAGTACGGAGTGGTAAAGTCGACTATGTTACCGTAGGTAAACTTTCCGCCGGCATATACAAACGCACGGTAGTAGTACTTCGTATCGGGCATGAGGTTAAGCACACGCGAGTAGTAACCGGTGCTCTTGTTTACCGTGACACTTCCGTCGCGATATACATTCTCATTGCCTTCGTTAAGGTCGGCAACACTAAGGGCATACTCAAAGCCAATATAAAGGTCGTTATACTCCTCAGACTCTATCGCCTCGAGCACCGTGCTGTTCACCTTTCCGCGGAGTGTTGTCCACTCGTCGTCAAGGACTGCGTCGAACGTCTCAAGGTCGAAGTTCTCAAGCGGTTCCTCGTCTACAGTAAAGCTCTTTATGGAACCGCGGTACGTCTGTTTCTTGTCTGCAGTCATTGCCACAAAGCGGTAGTAGTACTTTGTGTTCCATGCAAGATTCTTCAGTTCGGCCGAGTATTCGCGTTCCTCGGTAAGAGGCACGTAAATGAGTGCAGCCGCCGACATGTCCTTGTTCTTTGAGACTTCAAAGTATAGCATGTACTGCTTCTCATCTTCGTTCTGCACCGAATTGTCGAGACGCTCCTTGAGGGGCTTTGTCACCGAGCCTGTCATGCTCACCCTGTTCTTTGTGACAGTTGCCGACATTGTGGTAGCCATTAGGTCGAGCTTCTTGGTCTTGAACATATGTATCGGGGTTGCATAGTCAACCTCTCCGTCGCCGAGTTCAAGGTCGAGCCTGTAACGGTAGTAGTATGTTGTAGCAGGGTCAAGATTCTCAAGTGTATAATTGAGCAGATAGACATCCATCTCCTTGCTTGACCAGCCTATTTTCTTGGTTATGTCAATGGACTCGGCATTCTCATCGAAGTCCTTGTTTGTGGTCGAGTACTCGATTGTGGTCTTTACCTTGCCAAGGGCATAATCGCCCTGTACATCGGCTGTGAGTTCGGCCGACTCAGCCTCGGGTTTGGCTGCCAGATTGTCGATTGGAGGCGGCACCGAGAAAGGCTTGACGCTTGATTCGTGCCTGTTGCCTTTACCGTCGTCATATACGACCTTGAAGTAGTACTCCTTGTCGCGGTCCCACAAGTTGTCGGTCTCAAGGATAATCTCATAGTCATCCTCGTCGCTGTCGCGGCCTATGTCCTCGGGACTGACGGCTATTTCGTCGCCAAGGTCAATGAGTTCCTTTTTGTCCGAAACAAGGAACTTGTACTTGTTCTTGTTCGATACTCCCATGAACCCTTTGTCGACCTTTGCAAAGAAAAGTACCTTTGTGTAGCTTGCCTTTGCCTCAAGGTCGGAGAATACAGGCTTTGTCCTGAACTTGACAGTTAGTCCTTTATATGTCTTGCCTGTCTCGTGGTCCTGAACAATGGCATTGAACATATATTCGGTATCTGGTTTCAGTTTGCCGTCAAGATTCCACTCATAGCCCACCTTCCTTACATTGTTGAGATAATCCATTGCTGTTTTAGCATCGGGATAGTATGCAAAGCCGACGCTGAAACGGTTATCAATGTGATTCATATCCTCGGCCTCATATATGCTGCTGTGAAGGCTTGCATTGAGCGTTGCGCCGGTAGCAGTGATTTCAGTAGGTTCCTCTGTTGTAGGAGCATAGTACTCGAAGAAGCCTCCCGGCCATATATTGCTATACATAAACTTATCGTTTACGCTGTCATATATATAAGCCTGTACATTGAACTCGTCACGTGGGAACATTCCACGCTCCACGCTCATCTTCATCACATTGCTGCCCGGATGCGCCTTGTCAAAAACCACCACCGGCTTAATGACTTCATTGGTTTCAGGGTCGAGGAATATGAAGCCGCCCTCTGTTATATAAGGATTGTCGATAGCATCCTTATCGAATTCTGCTTCAAAATCAGCACGTTCATAGTCCTTATCGTACTTTGTGAATTTTATATCGTACGGGATATAGAACTCATCGCACTTGTCTACAACCATGTAGCCTGTATACATCTTATTGAATACCAATGGATAGACACCTATCTGACGGCCTTTAAGAACCTTTTGGTCACTTATATCAATATCAAAATCGACTTTATCTGTCTTAAACGAACGGAAAGCTCCTAAATCCTGTGCGTGATATTCAATGAATCCATTAGGAGGAATACCCTGAGAGATATCAAGGAACATTACGCTGGCATCGTATGTAAACATTGTAGGCGCAGAATTCCTAAGCATTCCGCTGTAACGGCCATTATAGAGTTTCTTGTTTTCAATTTCCGTAAAATCGGGGCCGCCGTTCAAGCGGTATAGTTCAAAGAACACCTTGTTGTCCAGACCTATCTTCTCCATCCAATCACCTACAGAGAAGGTCCAACCGTCATTCAATGCCGAGAACTGCAAATCGAACAGCATACCCAACTCAAGAGTCAGGTATGCAGCCTCATTAATGCCACTGTATATCTCCTTGCGCTGTTCAATCCATTTCGGCTCATCCCTGAGTTCCGTGTCGTGCTGTTCTTTCTTGTATGAAATCTTGCCGGCCACCTTTGGACCCGCACCGAACTTCAGTTGGAACTCAAGTCCTTCGCCGGCAACACCGATACCCACCTTCACGTGCGGGGCAAGAAACAGTTCTCCCTCTAAAGAGACCTCTGCCGAATATTCATTCTCGAAATTCAGCGGATTATCAAAATCATCTCCGCCGTTATCCCATATCACATCCCTTTTTGAGCCGTCGATTTCAAAGCCGGCAGTGCGCGACATCTTGAAAGATCCCTCGGCAGCGAGTTTAGCCTCCAGCTTATAATCCCAAGTAAAACCGAAATCAACATTTATACTCAAACCAGGAAGTACCGCTATGGGAATGGGTATTGTTACAAAATCGACCTCAGTATCTTCATCATCTTCTGAACTTATTGAAGCACTGACCTCAAAAGAGACTTTTCCTTCGACATTGGCACCTACTTCGCATCTTATCTTTTTTTGCTTTGCTTCAACATCTACCATTGCTGAGCAAAGGGCATACAATGCAGCTTTTCCTTCTATGGCAAACACGATAGGGGTCTCGTCTTCAAGGTCCTCTTTAACTATTACAATCTTGCCTTTATCTGTCAATGCCACCTTGAAATCAAGTTCATACTCTTTCTCCCATGGCACCACACCGGCATCGACATCATACATTGAGCGGGTGGGAATACGCGACTGCACAATCTTCTGCTCAATGAGCGAATCGGGCACTTCATCCGTACCCACAGCACCTGCGACACCTCCGGCATAGAACACATCATATATATCCTCAATCGAAACGGTTCCACACCGCATTACAACCACTCCACGATTGTAGTCGGCATAGATATTCTCGACAAGACCCATGAATCCATAGGGCAACTTGTCACGGTAGATATTGCATATTACCTTCTGCCCCACTTTTGGAATCTTTGTCTTTGTAAGGCAATCGATCCTGAAGCATATTGTGCGCACAGAATCGCTGTCCACAATATATTGGAACAGTTCCTCGCCAATCTCGAACACTCCTGCGGCATACTCTTTCTCGGGGAGTTTGAAGAGCAGGCTGTCAATCTCACTTATATGATACCCCATTGTGTCGGGATAAAGAGCTCCATCGACAAGCATCTGCACAGGCTTGTTATACTCGTTGCCAAGAGTATCGGTTGTTGCGAAAGTAATCTTCCAGTTGCCGCCTTCGGCGAACATCAGGTCGTCTTTGTCACTGCACATTATGCCGAAAGACTGCTGATAGTCAATCTGTGCAGTTGCACTCGTAAAGGCCATCATGATGGCCAGCGACGCAAGAATGCATTTAGCTGAAAATCTTTTCATCGTACCACCACTTTAATTTTACAATCGTTCACCTGGGCAAGATATGTACCTTTCGCCAGATTCGCCAAAGGGATATTCTTGCCGGCATTTACGCTCTCGGTCATAAGCAGTTTGCCTGCAGCGTCGTACAGATAAAGCGTACCGCCGTTCAGGCTGCTGTGAAAAACCAACTTGCCATCGATATAACGCATGGGGTTCGACTCGTCGACCCCGACAACAGTTGCTACATCTGTTGTGGCAGCCTCGACGAACTTTATCGACTGCAGTTCACTGCGTTCGAACAGATACATTTCGCTTTTGCCGGAAACCTCGACATATTGTACCAATTTTCCGTCCTCACCACTCTGGGTATATGAGTATATAAATGACTCCGAATCGATATCAATGTCGAACACGCGTCCGTCGGTCAATGTAAGCACAACTTTCTCGTACACCTTTGGCCCGCCGTCGGCCATTGCTGCCGAGGAGAGCATCACTGCAAACAAAAGAAAAACCAATTTTCTCATATCCTTGTAGTTTTATCAGTTACCATAATTACGGCTCTTGCACCTGTAACGTTTGAGGTCGGAGAGCGTTCCGTGCGTCTCGCCGTCAAGTTGCAGTTCCTCTATCACAAAGCGCTGATGGGTATCGGGGTTATAGCACTCGATATTGGCAACCTCGCCTGGCCATGAAGCCCTTATACGCAACTCAAGATAAGGTACACCGTGCATCTCACGCATTACAGCCAGCCCACGAAGTTCCCCGTCGACTACAGCCGCAAGCCGCGTGGTTCCCATATTATCGGTTTTTGTAATGCCGTCGACAACCAGAGAGCAGTATACAACAGTCTCATAAAGGAACTCGTTATAATCGACCTTGCGCCACTCAAAAACGTTCACATAACAGCTGTCGGCTACAACATCAACAGCCTCATTGCTTACACGCTGCGCTTGCACCACTACCAGAGCCTGCCCCTCTTTGAGCGCATTCACTTTGCGGCCTGCCAATTCTATGGCATCTTCGTCACCCTTTACCTGCCAATAATACGAGACAGGCAAGGTGTCGGGCGAGAATTCCACATCGAAGGTAATAGAGTCGCCAACGATGAGATCAACCTCATGATGCGACAATCTCAGTCCATCGACAGTCGGTTCTTCCGTCTCGAAATTGAAGAACTCTCCACAGGAGCAGAACAGTAGCGCTACGAACAGCAGAAATATGTTAACTATCTGCTTCATCTTAATCCTTGTTATATTGAAACAAATTATCTATTCATACAAAATCACTTACCACTCTCACCCTCTTGAGGGACAACCACTTCCACGACATTGGAGAATGGCGAGATATGCCCCTCGCGGCTGCGTACCCTTATACGATACTCAGCCTTGTCGCCTGGTTCCATATGGGCATCTATTGCACTTGTATCGTTGATATTCAGTGACCTTACATAGCGGAAAATATCATCGTCGTTATACCTTCTATACAAGCATATATAAAGTCCCTTGTCGAGCATATCACGTGTAATACCCTCGATATCCCATGCAATGTGCACCTGTTCGTCATCGGACCTGTAGGCTGCACCCATCCTCAATTTCAACGGTAATACCGTCTCGCCTTTGAAGAGGAACGATGTCTCATATGATGGTTCCGAGGTAACACCCGTCTCATTCATTGTCTCAATGTGATAGTAGTATCTCTTCTTGCTGTTAGGTTCGGGAGAATCCACCACCAGCAGGCGACCGTTCTTAACCGAATCCTTCGTGAGCACGTTTATAAGCGTATTGAACTCCTCACCATGCACGCGACGGTAGACATAGAACTTATCGACATCCTCCTCGGATGAGGGGAACCAGGTCATGTAGACCCTCTTGGTATCCTGCCAAACAGAGTCGATACGACAAGGACGTGGCGGGTCATAGTTTTTGCGCTTTACTGTCAGAATTTGGGAGAAAGCCGACTCGTTACCCGAATAGTCGTATGCCTTCACACGATAGTATGTGTAGCGCTGCGTAACGTTCGTTACCTGCAATGTATCGAAGATTACCGGTGTGCGTGTCATCTTGCCGCTCTTCTGCAGGAAGGTGTGCGTGCTGTCATTCGCGTAGTATAGATGATAACCTGCGACATCAGGCTCGGGGTTCTTGTTCCACTTTATCATCAGACTTCCTGTAGGCGACATTACATACTGCAGGCCTGTTGGTGCTGCCGGTGGAGTAAAGTCGGCGATGAACAGTTCCTGTGGCATTGCTGCCGAAGAGTTGTTGGCAGTATCCAGCGCAACCACCGTAACATGGCCTGTTCCAAGGAAACTTACCTCGCAACGGAACGATTGCATTTCGGGGTCGAGCAGCTGCTCGTTCAGTTTCACCCACACCGAATCGACCTGTGCATTGTAGTAGTACACATTGTATCCAAGGAAGTCGGGTTCAATGATATTCTTCTCCCAGATGACATCGGCCATGATTGTATTCTCGTCGGGACGCTCAACGTTGAACTGCACAATCACAGGAGCGGTTGGAGGAATAACATCGTGAAGTTGTGCCGTGTGCACCGCGCTGTATTCGCTCTTCTCGCCGAATGTATCGTATCCGCAAATGCGGTAGCTGTATGTGCCCGGTTCAAGGTCAACATCCTCAAAAATATTCTGCACCGTAGCCTCATCCTCCTGCGTAAAGAGTGTCATGAAGCGGCGCTCATTCAGTTTTATCCACTCGCCATTCTCGCCCAAGCGCTCGATGTCGTATGTACCGAACTGCGGTGTCCTTGACCAGAAGAGACGGATTGAACGGCCGTCGACACCCATAGAATCGGTTATTACAGGCTCATAGGGCAATGGTTTTTCCTTCACATTCTTTACAATCACCGGCTGGTAGGACATATTCAGTTCCTTCTCGGGAATATTGGTAGTTATCATATAGGTATACTCGGCACCCTTGACTGCAGTCTTGTCCACATACATCATCGCCATGGCCTCGGCAAGGTCGGGGCGTACCTCGGCAAGCAGCATCGCATAGGCATAGCGTGTCTGCTGCTCTTCATACACCTGCATAATACCCTCGGCACCATCAATGCCAATAGCCTCATTAAGTTCGGTACCTTTGCCGTATAGCATCTGTGCTGCGGCACCGGCAAGCGAGTCATCAGGCTCGAAACGGGCCTTCAACTGCTCAAGGGTATAAGGTTTCAAGGCTTTCTGCAACGTGTCAATCTTTCCCTCCTTGCCCATGCGCAGGATGTTGTATCCATGCTTGTTCGCAAGATACCAAGGGGCAAACTCATCGGGTGCCCAACGGAGCAGTACCCTGTCGCCTTTAGCACGTGCAAGCACCTGTACAGAGAATCCTGTGGTGACTGAATCGCGCCGGGTTGTATCTACCGGTGCAGTCAACAGATACTCTTCATACTCTTTCTGGCTCATTTTGTCCAGATGGGTTTGATTAACCTCAACTGTATCGGCAACTGCATACGTCATTCCCGACATGGATGAAATCTCAGGCACATCCAACAAATTATCTGAATTATCAGCCGCAACACCTGCAAAAAGGGCCACAGCTGCCACAAATCCTCCTATTCCTGAAAATGTCTTCATATATCAATTTTATCTTTACTTCAAAAACAATCACACTACTCTATCTTTACCGCTCCACCGGCATTCTCAATGGCCGTCCTTATAGCCTGGGCATCGCTGCTGCTTACACCTGTAGCAATAACAGCAGGAAGGTTCTTTGTAAGGTCGTTGGCAACCCCGAGTCCAAGGCCGCAAGCATTCATTACAGCTTTCACCACATTCAGTCTGTTAGTACCCACGCTTGTAAGCACCACATTGAACTCACTCTTCTGCACATTCTTGGGCGCATTGACCTGAACAGAGCCTCCGGCCGATTCAATCTCAGCCGCAATAGCCTGTGCCTCGGACTGCGTCTTGTCGGTCGCTATCACTACAGGGAGTGTTTTTACAAGGCTGTTTGCCTGTACCAGAGTGATACCGCAAACGGATTGCAAAGCCCTAATCACACTTATCTTGTTTGCTCCCGCGCTTGTGAGGACAACCTCGTATCCGCGTGTCTCATCTGCCTGTATCGCCTTAGGCGCATTCAGGGGCGCATTGACCTGAACAGAGCCTCCGGCCGATTCAATCTCAGCCGCAATAGCCTCTGCCTCGGACTGCGTCTTGTCGGTCGCTATCACTACAGGAGCACTTGAACAGAGTTTGCTAGCCTCAACAAGAGTTACACCGCAGACAGCCCTCAAGGCATTGGCTACATAAGACTTGCTTGCTCCCACGCCCAAAAGGACAACCTCGTATCCGCGTGTCTCATCTGCCTGTACCGGTTTTATCGAAGCCTCGGCAAGAACGATGGCGCCGCCACGGGCTGTTACTATGGCCTTCCTTAGAGCCTCGGCGTCGGCACGTGTATTGAAACCGCTTGCTGTAGCCGGCAGATTCTCGCACATTGCCTTGGCTTCCTTAAGAGGATAACCGCAATGGTTGCGCAACAGGTTTATTGCAGTCGACTTGTTACCGATACCTGTTATATAAACCTCGTACGGGCTATTCTTTGCTACATAACCAAGTTCCTTGAGCATATCATCGAACTTTGCTCCGGCAGCAAATTTATCCTTGGCAACACAATCTATTATGGCTGTTACGGCAAGCTGTTTGTTTGCAGCAGTGAAGCCGCGGCCGGCCTTTGCCTCGGTATTGAAACCCTCCAGTGCTGTTGTACAAGCCGAATTGTCCCCGCCAAGCAATCTAATGTTGAATCGCTGGTTTGAAGCGTTACCCTTTGACCAGTCTGCAAGGAACTTGAGCGCAACATCGGCCGACTTGAAGATGATGTTCGGTGTCACGTTCTTGTCAAGTTGCAGGTTCGATATTGAAATATCGTCCAAATCACCATGCATCTGCAGATATAGTCCCTTAAATTTCAGAGTCTGTATATTAGATGAATAGACATTTACAGAGCCTGGAATCGTAAGCTCACCCAACTTGTTCTGTTTCTCGTCTATTGACCACTGGCCGACAGAAGAGACCTTCAGGTTTGTAGTTACATTCTTCAGTGCCTCGTTGAGTACATTCTGGTTTATTGCTGTGCCTGTAAGGTCAAGGCTTATTGCCTTGCGTGCAAACTTCAACGAGTCGAGAGCGACCTTGCCGTTTGAAAGGTCATATATTCCCCTTGCGGTTACTTGCATACTTCTTATCGGGTTAGCAGAAGCATTTACCCTTGTTACCGATGGCATGTATGCCAGTATGGCAGCAAGGTTGGCTACATTCATTCCTGCACACTCAAGTGTTGTCACGCTCTTCACATCCTCCACATGCAGATACTCCTTGTCGGGAGCATACTCCTTCTTGAGTGCTTCGTAAAGTGTTGCACCCATTGCGTTGGCCATGTTCGTGTCGTCGCTTGTACGTTTCTCGTGCAGACCGAATTCATCAAGCACCTCGCCGAAGCGTATACCCTTGGGCACATCACCCCTGAATGCATAAGGCAACAGAATGTTGTTCGCCATCTGCTTCATCTCATCGGTAAGCTTGCCCACCGAACCGGTCGCTGTTGCGTTGTTGATGAGCGACAACATTCCGTTCAGCTTCTGGTCAATTTCCTCGTTGCCGGTCTCTACCCTCATTGTAAACTTGCAGTTCGGATTGTCATCAATCCACTTGTTTACCCACAGGAGAGCCATATCTACAGTTGTGAAGACAAGTTCTATGGGTTGCTCATTATTCTCGATGAGCAGTTTCTCCATCTCGCATGTGCTGATGCGTGCAGAATGGAAAGTTATTGACTTTCCGCCGAACTTGAGCACATTGGCATAGCAACCCTGCAAATCAAGCTCACGGTTCTTGCTTAGCAGTGTAATAGTCTTAGGAGACATCTTTGCTGTTCTAGATTTCAGCACAAGAGGATTCGGTCCGAGGTCACTGCTTGCAATGAGGACACCACCTCTTGCCATCAATGCCGCCATGTTGAGGATATTGTCATCAATGAACGAGTGGGAGAGGTTTATGCGCTCTGTACAGCCATTCTGTTCTGCACTCAATGTCTTGAGCGCAGAGTTGTTCGACAGGTCGAGTACCTTAAGACCGTTGACAGGAATATCCACATTCTCCAATTCATTGCCTTTCGCATCCACAATCTTCACATTCGGCATATATTTGAGTATGCCGCCAAGATTGACAATCTCCATGTTAGCAGCCTCAAGAGAGATAAGATCAGTGAGATTGTATGTATGCAGTGCACGGTAGCCGAGGCTGTCGGGGCGGAGTTTATCCTTCATATATTTGTAGAAGGTCTCGCCCATAGCCTTGCGTAACGCAATATCATCCTTGCTCAGGCTCTCAAGATACCTGCTCTCCTCATCATCATAAGCGGCACGGACAGCTGTGCTTGAATAATTTTCGACGACAATCATATATGTGGTGTGGATATTCTCCGGCCAATCTTTCCACTCATCCCATTTTGTAAACCACCAAGCGTCGAGCACACGTACTGCAACCTTGCTGCCGGTCCTGCGCTGCGGGACGCCCACGCCAAGGAATGTAATCTTGCACTGGTTGGACTTTGTAAGACCTATTCCAAAGAAAACATCCTTCACATCACAGCCCGATACGTTTATCTTTCTCAGTTCCTTATAGGAATCAGGGTAGTAACCGACCTCAACAGCCAACTCCGGGTTGTTCGACAAGTCAACCTCAATGAGTGATGTCCAGTTCTTCGACGCCTCGTTCCCGAGTTTGAAACCAGTGTTCAAAGAACAGTCATTAGCGTAGAGATACTCCAATGAGGTCGCCATTTCCGGCATCACAAACCTCTTGAGATCCTTGTTGTGGGAAACATCCACCTTGCGCAGCCTTGTGTGGGCCGAGAGGTCAATTGTCTCAAGGCCGGTGAAGGCATTCTTTGCATTGAATGCCGTAAGGCTGTTACCGGCAGGCATTGAGAAACCGGCCGCACTAATGCGGTTGTCACTTATGCTCAATGTCGACAGATGGCTGAGCTGGTCAAGGTGAAGTTCAGTCAAGCTGTTACCCGAACAAACAAGCCTGCTCAGGTATTTGCACGCATTAGGATAGAGCACCTCAATACTATTATTGCTGCATTCAAGGGTGCTGAGCGACGGCATCCTGTCAAGAGGCAAAGACGTGAGTTCGTTGTTGCTGATAAGCAATATCTCCATCGAGTTCTTCTCTCCTACGCTGAAGTTGCGTATCATGTTGTTGCGTGCATACACACGCCTCAGTTTCTGGAAGCCGCTTACATCAAGCGCTGTGAGTTCATTATCATCAATGTAAAGGCTCTGGAGTTCAGGCATATAAACACTGAGATACTCTATTGACTTTATGCCCAGACCCTCGGCATTCAGGCTTGTCTGCTTGACTGCCCATTCTTCCATGCTCTCTCCTGCCTCCTTGGCAAGTTCATTCAGTCTCTTGTAAAGATTGCTGTCCAACTGTCCACCTCTATTTATATTGAAATTGACATAATAGTTAGGAGACTTGTAATCAACAATTCTCTTATACAGGTTGAATGTATAGACATCATTATAAAGCAGATGATATGCTATTCGCTCGCCTACTGCAGCCCTTGTCTTTACCTGATAACCCACCTTGATATCCTCTTCCTTGAGTTTATAAGCAGCTGAGATATCAAGTGATTCAAGATGGTTCATACGCAAGTCAATCTCCTCGATATTCTTATTGCCTGACAAATCTATCGATGTCAGGTCACAATCGACAACGTGCAGAGTAGTGAGCTTTTCACACCCCTTTACATTGAGGAAAGAGACACCTTTGTGCTTATTAGCGTCAAGGTTTACAGCAGCCTTCTTGTCCTCAGTCGCATCATTCTTCTCGCGCATGTCAATATCGAGGGTTGCGAGTTCCGGATTTGCGCTGAAATCAAGTTTATCGACATACCAGCGGTTCATGAGCACATAGCTAAGTTTTGGGTTGCTCTCAAAACTCAATGAAGGAGTATTCTCCCTGAAATCATTATGTGTAGAGGACGCATTGTTATAGAGATACAGACTCCTCAAATTAGGCATATTCTTCAATGCGTCGAGTGAACGGATATGTACCTTCTTGCTGGGTGAAGAGGGCCGCGTGCCGCCTTGATATGTATAGATGTTGTCAAAGTCAAGAGTAAGGGTCGTTATCTTGTTCATCTCATCAATGTGCATCTTACCATCCTTATTGGTATCATAGTACTTGAGGATATATTCAAGCATTACCTTGTCTCCGATATGTACGAATTCCTCATTCTCGACCCCTGCGTCGGAGATTTCAATACTTGTACCGTTCCATGTAGTCTTCGTATCCACTTTAGCCGACATCACAACAGTGCGCTTGGCACTGGTCATAGGACGCGTGCCATAACTGTTTACAGTACTGCCGTTACCGGTTACAGCCGCAATGTTATAGCCGTCGCAGAAGCGCAACTTCACAGTGATTTTCTTTATACGTTCAAGGAAATTCCAAGCGCTGAATATAGCCCAATCGCCGTTCATGTACTTATAGGCATAGGTTGCCAGGCGTCCGCAATTGGCTTCATTAAGACCATACTTGTGAGGATGGTCGGCAGCATAGATAAGACCGAGCTGCCACATAGGCATTGCAGCATAGGCCCTGTCACTTTTCTGTGGATAATAATTCTTGTAACCGGTAAGAATATGGCCATTCTCGGCAGCCAAATTAAAATTAGCATTGCCTTTGCCCAGTTCGTAATAATTATAGTAGTATTTTATCCACTTTTCGAAATTCATGGCAATATGGGCATCCTGATAGTATGCATCCATTATATCAGTGAATACGCTGGAACCATCAATATCATCATAGCGGTACCACTTTGTATTGTGCCTGGGGTTATAGTAGTAGTCGTATGTCGCATCGGACACAGTTGCCGCACTGTTGGTTATGCGGTTACGCAGCCACTCATAGCCAGGTTCGAATGTGACACCGGTAGATATCTCGTTGCCTTCCATTGCACCAACCTTGCACCTGTTGAACGGATATTTGCAGAAATCATATTTCGGAGTCCTGTTATACGTTATTGCAGCCTGTGAGTGCCAGAAGTTGAGAGCATAGTATGGATTGGTGCTCCTTGAATCTCTGCCCGTCATCTCAACATCCTCAACCTTGCAGTAGAGCGATGAATAATCCACCGGATTGCCTTTAGAGTAGTTCTTGCGCCAGAGGTCCCAACCGCCACGCGATACAAAATCCTGGAAGGTTGCAATGCCATTGTATGTGTAGTCTTTTGAATACACAACCTCGGCAAAGCCCTGGGCATTGGACTTGAGTTCCTCCTTATACTCCTTTATGCGCTGCTCGGCCTCGTTCTCGCCATACATCTCCCCTACCTCCTTATAGTAATTGTAGAGGTCGCGTATTGCCTGGTTCACCTGCTTGTCACCGGCCTTGGCGTCGCCTTCGGCAATGGCCTCGTCCATTTCGGCAAGCTGCTGCTCATAGGCATCGACATCATCCTTGGTCATAGCCATGATACTCTTGTAGTTCTCCTCAATCATCTCCATGTAATTGTCGAGCTGGGCGCGGTTTATGCGCTTGATTTCGAAACGGTAGGTCTTGTCCTTTATAAAATGTTCACCGGGAACAGGTTTCTCCAACGTAACGGTAGCATACTTGAACTCCTTGCCCTCGTCATCATAGCCTTGCTCCACAATTTCAACAACCGGCAGATTGTCATACTTTGAAACCTGACCCTTGCGGAGTCCCTGACGGGCGTCGGGAAGCACATACATTCCGGTAGCTTCATCGTACTCCTTTATGCTTGCCACAAACTCATGGTCGGGGTTGTTCCAGTAGTCATCACGCACATGCTGCTCCATGATAGACGGCTGGGTGGCATTCTCGAGAGTCTGTGTAAACTCACTCTTGTTTGGCAGATAGCCGACCACCTCGTCGTTGATATCATCGCTGAGCTCTCCTGTGCGGAAATAGACATAGCGTGTATCGGCAAACGGACGGTGAACATCCTTGTAATTGGAGAGAGAATCCCTGTAGATTGGGTCAACCTCATCGCCATTGACAATCTCCTTGCAGGTACCGCGCAGCTTTATGCGATAGAGAGTGTTAGGTTCGAGTGAACCGGTAACAACCTCGTAGTTTTCCCTGTCAAATGTAGGATTAGCATATGTTACATATGTTGTAATTGCAGCGCGCTCATCATCGGTGGGGTCACTCTCATCGTACTTCTTCATCTCGAAGTTCTTGTCAAGATGGAACACATACTTGCGTGTTATCTGGCTGCCGTCACCACCGCCCATTCCGTCTTCTTCCATGGTAGCGCCCTCATCAACAAGCGTGAGAACCTTGTCTATCTTCATGTTAGTAGTGAAGGTAGACTTTCCGTAGCATGACACAAGAGACTTTTCGCTCCAGCCCTTCTCGATATCCTCGTCACCAGGCTGGATATCACCGAAAATCTTGATATCATCGAGCGGGTTACCCATTTCAGGCACGCACACCTTACCGGCTTTCATCTCAATTGTCGAACTGAACTTGATGAGACCTCCAAGCACTGAACCCTTGGCACGCAGACGGCCATAGACCCATGTGGGGTTCGGGAAGCCACCCTGCAACAGGGCACCTATTGTCATATCTACCAATGGTACCTTGCCCTTGAATATCCAAAGGTCGAGCATAAGGCCAAGTTCACCCTTGAGCATTGCATATATCTGGCCTGTAGCGTAGAAACCGTTCTTTCCACCGGCACGCGTACCGTCGGTACACTTCACTCCCTCCTTATACTGCTTGAGGATAAGGTCAAAGCCAAGCATACCCTCGACATTGGCATAGCAGAATACTGCGTTACAGCCAATCTCGGCACCAAGAGCCGCACCAATCATTATACCGCCGTTGATGTCGCCGGCCGGACCGCCCTTCATTGTCTGCTCACGTGCAGCGTCGAGCTTTGTCTTCTGGCTTGCATCCACCTTGCCGTCGGCACCCTTCATGCCCAATGCCTCCTGAACCTTGTCGGGGATTGCCGGCAACTGCCCGTTGCCCGGAAGCTCGTTACCGATACAGAGGTACATGTTGGCATAGACCTTTGCCCACAGGCCTACCGGAGAGTCCTTGCCCACCTCAAAGTCGATGTATGTGACACGGCAACGTTTGCTCTCATCGGGTTCGCCCACATAGAGGTGCCAGTATGTCTTGTTAAGCGAAGGATAGTTGCGTATCTCGAGTTCCATATTTATTGAAGCGCCGCAGCCGGACTTCACATATCCCTTGCTTTCGAGTTTGCCCGATGAAGAACTTTCATTCTTCTTCTCGCCCTGGTTCTCACTGTCGGCGTTCTTCTGGTCAAGAGCCTGGAGGTCGGAAACCGGAGCCTTTACCTGATACTCCTCGCCTGTGAACTTCTTGTACATTGCAGCTATGTCGCTATCCACCGTTACAGAGAGACGGAACAATTTGTGCTCCTTATTCTTTGCGGCAAGTTTCTCCTTGAGTTCAGAGGCATCCATCGTCGCCTTCTCCTCGTCGGTGATATCGGGAGTTGTGGTATCCTCGTAAAGGATAGTCACCTTTCCGTTTATGAGACCGCTCTCGGCATCGGCCGAAGCACACAACGCATGCACCTCACCCTGCAACATTACACCCGGAACACGGATTCCGTCCTTCTGGATATCCACCATAAGCAGGAGGGCTGCCTTTCCGTTGATGAAATTGTCATCACCCACAGCAAGCCCGACACCGAACATACCGCCATAGGACTTATATTTCGGTTTGATGCTCTTTTCGAGCGCATCTACCATATCGTCACTACCCTCTACATCTGATAGCCCTACCGAGTAGTTTATGAAGAGACCGCCTGAAATTTCCTTGAGTGATACAGGACCCAGCGGCAAGCCTACTCCAAAGCCGGCCTTCGCAAGGAAGTATCCTGCATGATAATACTCATCGTTCTGGTCTTCGGGGTCATCGAGTTTGAGCTCTTCCTCGGTCTTTTTAACCTTATAATAACCGCCGGAGAGCTTAATGTCGAAGAGGCCCTTTACCGTAACATCAAGGTCGGCATCAAAGCCCGATTTTTCCTCTTCATCGGAGACTTCAAGATCGCCTACTACAGATACCATACCGGCAAACTGTCCCTCGATGTGCGCTTTTTCAAACTCAACCTCCTTATACTTGATTGTAAGTTCTTCCCAATCAATTTCGGACCATATTGTGAGCCCCACAGTAGCACCAAGACCGAACTTCTTGTTACCCATGACCACAATACCTCCTTCAATGCCAAGACCGATGGTCTCGGCACCGTCGCCCACCTTCATCGATATGCTCTCAAGCACAAATGGCATTCCACCCCAGAAGCTTCCCTCGTCGCTTCCCGGGTCGCCTGCCAAAGCCCACTTTCCTGTGTGGAAATTGGTCTCTCCGTCGGGGCTTGTCACACCCTTGCCTGTCTCTTTTTTCTTGTTTTTGTCATCCTTCTTGTCATCTTTCTTTCCCGTGAGCAGGCTCTGGTCGAAGTTGGCGATACGCATATTCTTGAACGGGATATCGGGCAACTTGAAGTCGATATCCTCAAGACATGTAATGCTTACCTTACCGTCGAGGCAGAGCTCCACAAGTGTCCGTTTATTCTCGGGCAAAGTGTCGCAATAGATGACGTTGAAATAGGTACTGTCCTTGTTGAACTTTACCTTCGCAAGCATAAAGTCAAGGCCCACTTCATCGTCAATCTGCTGCATCTTGAAGTTCACGGCAAGACCGTCCTTCTTGCCATGGGCAACAGACTTGATGTCGGCAAAATAACCTATCTGTGCCTTTTCGGTAGTATCTTTCTTGCACAGGAAAGGAACTTCCACCCTACCGCTCAGGCCGGAACTGCCGAAGCCGTTCTGCTTAATGTTAAGATATATATTGTCGAGTGTTATCTTCCAACCGCCCAATTTCGGTGTAGCGTATGTGAAGAGACTGTCCACCGATGCGGTCATCGAGAATCCCGAGGCATCATAAATGACACTTTTCACGGCAACCTTCACACGTGAATCGCCTTCGGAATCAAGTTCCACAAAGTGAGGCAGTTTACAGCTCAGTTCCTCGAAGTAGAAGCCCTGCCACTCATTGTATGCCTTCTCGTTCTTTCCGGGATCGGCTGAGAGGCCCAGCTTGCCGTCGTACTTGTAGTTCTCGGGGAACTTTATGCCGGCAGGAGTCCTTTTCTTTGAACGGTCGAGCACTATACCCACAGAGTCGCCCACTGCGCTGAATGTGAAGCCCGGCGCACTTGCAACCTGGAAGGGATCCATCTTTACCGTTGCAAACCAGTCCTCGGCATCGGCAATGAAAGCAGTCAGTGTAATCTCGGGGTGGACATTGGGGTCAAGGGCAGCCTTGCCGTTGTCCTTTATAAGTTCGTCGCTCGGCAGGTTCATGCTTATGCTTGCGCAAAGCTCGTGGAACTTGCCGTCCTTCCATGATATGAAGCAACCGTCGGTTGCCTTGCTGTAGTCCTGATTGGTAGGTGCATTGAACGTGAAGGTGAAGTCCGACTCCGGGTCCTTTACCTTGAAACTCTTTACCAGACCCAAAGAGCCGCTCTGCGGCAGGAAGCTCTCGGGCGAAGTGCTGAGCTTACGCGCCGCAAATATAAGTATCTCGCTCTCTATCGCTTCGCACTCGGGCAAGACGAACTCACCTATGAGGTCAAGGTTTGCACTCTCGGGCAGGAACTCCATCTGCGCCAGCTGTATTGTCGCCGGACACTCCATCTCCTTGTCCATTGGCACAGAAAGACCGATAGGCAGAGTAACAATTGCAGCCGAATCAATCTTGGCCAATGTCTGCATTGCATTGCCTACCACATAGGTGTAGAACGCGCCCACTCCACTCTCTTTAAGAAGCGCCTCAACTTTAGCCTCGGCATTGATAGAGTCACTCTTTGCAAGTTCCTTGACAAAATCCTCCTTGAAGAGGTCTAACGGTACGTGTGCACTCTTTTCGGTTATTGTTTTTACACCGTTCTTCACTACGCGCTTTATTGATGAATCGACATAAATGCTGTCGAACTCTACAGCAACGCGTACAGGAACCTGCATCATGGTTGTATGCACGTAACCTTTACCCTTGAAACAGTCGTAACCTTTCTCCTTGAGTTCCTTGTCCTTGATATCAACCTTCTTGGCCTCGGTTAGCGTGAGACGATACTCTCCAATCCAAAGATCGCGCAATGCAGGTTGGAAAACAGTATCGCAAACCGAAACACTGTCTACTTTATAAACCGATGGATTTTCCTTATCCTCGATAATCTTGCGCCATACAAGAGCTGTAATCTTGTTGTCGCCCTCCTTCATCTTTATTTCAAGAGGGTCGGGTTTCTCGGGCTTGACCATGCCCAATGTGTCGGCCTCGAAAAGCGGAGCACCGTAGCTGTACATATCGTGTCCGCACAGGCCGTTCAAGCGCGCCGCCGAGAGTTTAAGTTTCTCATCGGGTTTCACGGTTATGACACTGTCGGGCTTGCTTATGAAGTAGCGGTCGTTGTATGTCAGACGCAGACCAACCTTCTGCTCCTTACCTGTCACGTTGAGCAGTGTAACCTCGAACAAGTCACCAGGTTTCTCGAAATACTCTTCGGGATCGGGTTTGAATGTTGCATCCTTCTTCGGCGCTACAGTCACCACCACCTCGGCAAAATCCATCTCCTTGGCATTGAAGTCGCTCTTTCCGCCACCGAGCATGGCACGGGCATTGCGGTTCTTCTCATTCACATCGATACTTTTGAGCGAATCGGCACTGTATGCTACAATCTCTATCTGATTGAACGACTGCAGGTTCACCACCTTTTTTATATCGGGGATAGCTGTCTCTACAAAAGTACCGCCAATGCGCGCCTCGAAGCACTTTACGCTATCTGGCATTCCGCATATGGCATTGAGTTCATCCGATGTAAGTTTCTTCACCTCGTTAGGACCGAGCTTTATCGCCTTGTCGTAACGTGGCTCGTTGAATACCGAAGCATAGTATGAACCGAACTCATCGAACAGATACATTATGTTAGGCAACACATTATATGTGTTCGGAGTGTTGTTCTTGAGTTCAACCTCGAACAATGCTGCCGGACTCTCAAAATAAAGGTTACCCTTTGCCGGCAGAGGATCAAGTTTCGGCTTGACAGTCACAGCAACATCATCGAGGCGTACTAATGGAGAGACCTGGAAACGGATGTTCCCTTCGCCAATTTTATAGTCCGAAAGTTGTCCACCTCCATTCTGTATTATGGGTTTCATGCCCATGAAAGTGACCTTATTGAAACTTTCGGGGTCAATGGTTATATCCCTATCGGCGCTGAATATATCAAGTTCCTCTTTATCGGCAACCTCACCGTTGTCGCCACTCGTAATCTTTGTAAATCCCTTGCTTGCGAAATAGAGCTTTACCTGTTTTTCGTCAAGTTTCAAGGTTTCACCCGGCTTCAGGAGTATATGCTTTATACCCTTATCCTTAAATGTGTTGGACAGGTAAGTCACTTTGTCGTCATCGTTGAACCCGTACATTATCATCGGCACGAACTCCAATGTCTTGTCTCCCACATTGCTAAGAGATACCTCGAAGAGTTGTTCCGGTTTGGTGAAGTATGCCCTTGCATTGTAAGGCATCGGGTTTGCCTTAAGACTGATGGTTACGTCAAGGTCGGTAAGCACTACCTCATCGCTCGCCCAGAAGTCGAGCGCCTGTGTAGCCACATGCACCCTCTTCTCATAATCATCGGCATCGGCAGACAAAGCACGCAGGCTGTCGGCATTCATGAGCGTGAACTTGAGGTGATTCTCGTCGAGCAGTGATATTATCTCGTCAAAATCCTTAAAGTCATTCTCCTTTTCTCCCGTTTCGTGGTTTATGCGTATTGCAACCGTATCACCGCACAGTTTATTGAGAGTCTCACGGTCGAGTATCTTCTTCTCCTTTGCCTTGAGCACAAACTCCGGCTTAGTATTCCACTTTGAGGCTATATACGAATAGGAATCACCGTCAATATTCCTATCGGCATATGATATACAGGGAGTAAGCTTAAGGTCATTATTGGTAAGGTTGGTAAGTTCTATCTCAAAGAGACGCCCCGGACTGTTTATGTAGACATCGCCATTATAAGGGAACGGATTCACCCTTGGATTTATGACAATATCGACATCACCCAGTTTCACACTGGATGAAGCATTGAACGTTGTTCCGTACTCCATCAACATCGCAGGTGCAATATTGTCCTCTCCGATGTTGAGCATGCTCAAGCGTTCGTAGTCGAAAAGATATAGCTTCGCTACATTGCCTGAACCCTCGGCCATGGCAATCTGCGAGAAATCGTCCAGCAGTTCGCTCTCGCCTCCCTTTAAGGTTTTCTTGAACTCCTCGAAGCCACCGAAGAACTTGTCAAACTCTTCATCGGTAAATGTCTTCGTTTCATTCGGCTTTAGGGTTATATAATTATCGGCCAGACGTTTGCCCTTAAGATATTCGCCCGAATATGCGACCTCGTCATTAACAAAGTATATGAGTGTGGGGAAAATGCGCATAGCCTTGGGCGACAGGCTCTTGATTTTCAGTGTAAATAGCCTCGAGGGTTTGTCAAAGTAGTGACTGCCACTACTTGGAAGAACAGGCATCTTTGTCTCGAGAGTGATGTTGAACATCTCTCCGCTGATGACATTGGGAGATGTGCGGAACGGCGTGCGGCCCTTTCCTATGATTGTCTCACGGAGCACGGGCTTGCCGCCTGTGTAGCGGCACACGCGCACGAATGCAGTGTCAAGTTCCTCGGTGAAATATTCGCTTGTAGGCTTGCCTATTACAAAACCGGTCTTTGCCTTGAAGGCAATTACATCAAGGTCAAAATCGTAGCCTCCGGCCAAGCGGTCGAAATCCTCGGCGGAAAGGGTAATCTTCTCTCCTGCAGGAATTTCGATATACTCGTTCTTGTGCTGTCTGTCGGGAGCGGCAGTCACACCCCAGTTGCCCTTGTAATACTGCATGAGCATACAAACAGGGATAGTCTCGCTGCTCTTGTTCTCAAGCGTTACATTGAAAAGTTCGCTCGGATTCTCAAAGTAAGGGTACATTGCCGAAGGCAATTCGGTGAACTTGGGTTCAACCGTAACGTTGATAGGAAGGTCTATAGCGGGGTTGTCGACAACAATATCGTTATCCTGCCCCTGGCCATCATTCTCCATTAGCAGAACGACCATTTCACTCTTACCGTCGTTGCCTATCTGGGTATAGTTGGGGTTTGAAGCATCGTTCACAAGAGGGCGTGCCGTTACCTGTGCCACATACTTCACGTTCTTGTAACGCTTGAGCTTTGCCACAACATTATAAGGCACAATACATTGCGGTGTCATGAGGCCATACTGGCTGAAAGCAATGTTTCCGTTATGCAGTACAGCATCAGAAGGATACTGGTCTTCGCTCAACTGGTAGATACAGAAGTCATAGATGAACTGACGGGTAATCGTCAGGCCGGCATTGTTGAATGTAGGTTCAGTCCATGAGAAACGTGGGTTGAATGTAGGGAAATAGGCTGTATAAAAACCGTTGTCCTCGACAAAGTCGGAACTGCCGCTGTTTCCGTCATTGATATATGTTATATTGTTGAATGACGGTGGATTGGCATTGTAACAGATATCGAAGTAGCATACACCTTCGCCCAAAAAGTCACCCGGGTCGTTGAAGTCGGTAAAATTGGTTTTTGCAGTTATCTTGAGGCCATAATGACCCTCGGGCAACAAGCCGAAGGATCCGCTGCTTACACCGCCCTGAAACACCTCATTTAGAACACCGCTGCTGTACACCTCGGTTCCTGCATCGTACTGGCGGAACATGTTGTAAAGGTCGGTCTGTGTGAGCACACGCGACTGGCCCGGCTGCAACGGAATATATATAGGCATGGTACGGCTCGCCATTGTAGCCAGATAGGAATCACCGTTAGGCCAAATATCGACTGCATTTTCTATAGGACCTTCGATCCTTGCCTCAAGACGCACAGGCAGGAACTCCGTCGCACTGTTGTTCGTGACAACAATGTTGAAGAAGCGTCCCGGGTCGTTAAGGTAGATACCACCTTGCGCCGGCAACGGGTTCTGTTTGCGTTGAACAGAGACTGATACCTGCGCAAACAGACCGCTCACGCACAATAACATGCAGATTAAAGACAATACCCTGTGCTTTATCATAATTCTATCCATTTTCATGTGTTATATCGATTATAGTGTAGTTGTCTCCACACTATTCATCTTCTGTCGGTTCTCATTGTTCTTCTGCCTCTGATACTCCAGCATCTTGCGTTCACGTATTGCGCCACGTGAGAAGTCGGAGTAATATTCATACTTGCCGTAACGTGCGGCCTCATCCTGCGGCCTGCGCTTTATGCTGAATGCCGTGAACGAGTAGCTGTAACTGAACGAGCATGTAAAGTCATATCCCTTGTCGCGCCTGTACTCATCGACTACAAGATTGGTATTGGCATACCTGCTGTAGTTGAGATTAAGCGTAAAGTTGTGTACCTTGGCAAGCGTGTATGCAGCCGAGAGATTGGCAGCCACGGTAATGCTCTTGTCATTGTCCATGCGGTTGTCAACGAGCGATGCCGATGCGTTCAAAGAAAGATTCCTCTCCTTGAGCAAGGCCTTTGAGGCACTCAAAGTATATACACTGGTGGTATATTTTGAATCGTATCCGTTCGACTGCTGGAAACTATAGTTGAAACTGAAGTTTGTCTCGATAGGAATTACAGAGAGAGAGTAGTTTGAACCGACAGCCAGAGTAGCCACATCGCCGGTGCCGATAATACTCTTGTTGTTGTCCTCATTGAGTGAATAGTTGCCGGTCACAGAGACATAATGTCCCAGTTTCTCGCTGTTGGTATTGTATGATACCGTACCCGAATAACTGTTCATATTGCGGTCTATGCGTGTAGTGTCATTTACTTGCGCCGTTCCGTCATACTGACGCTGACGGAAGCCGTTGTAATTGGCTGAGACGCTGAACTTGCTTCCTATCGGCATTGTTGCATTGGCCGAATAGTTAAGGCCGCGTGTAGTGTAGAGCTGCTCACCCGAAATATTGTCCTCCTGCAGCGAGAAATTACCGCCGAGGGTAAGGTTTCCGAGTCTAAGGTTGGCAGCCGTACCTATATTGTGATAGTTGTTGTTCATGTATGAGACACCCATACTCATGTAGTCGGGCTGTATCATCTTATAGAAAAGCGAGAACGACACCCTGCGGAACGATGCAGCAAGGGTTACATCACCTGCCCAACGCATGAGCGAAGTGTAACGGACATCAAATAGCTTGTCATATTTCTCGGTCTCTTCACTTTTCAACTGTGGGGCCTTTGTGTCGGTAGAGAATATTGATGTAGCGACGTTTCCGGTAAGCGACAATTGTTTGAAAATCTGCCAGCGGCCACGTAATCCAATCACCACGTTCTCCTGCGCGAATACATCGTCGTACCAGATATCATCGATGGATGATTGGTGATCTTTGGAGCGGAACAGATAGAGGTCGGCAAAGTTCCTGCTGTTGCCGTATCCCACCTTTATACCCCAACCGGACCGTTTGTATACCGGTTTTCCCGAAGGCATTTCGCCAGGCTCAAAGTTCACAGCCTCACGCAGGACACCATAGAACAATCCGAAGCGGAAACCCGACTTGGGACTCTTGTATTCGATACCTGCTCCATTGAAGGGGAGGTTGTATACATAAGAGGAGAAAGGCATCGAACGTTTTCCCAAATGCAGAGTCCAGCCTTTGTATGAGGGGCTGAAGTTGAAGGCGAACTGCGGATATGAGAATGAATAGTTGTTCGCACTGTAGTAGAATGCGAACGGCATGTTATAACCATAAAGGTTCACATTCATGTTGGCATACATGGAGTAGTTCAACGGCGAAGCGAAACTGCCTCCCGAAGAGTAATACAATGTACTCTGCATACCTAAAGATCCTGTGATGATAAGCGGGTCCTTCTTTCGAGGATCCTCAATGGCCTTGGAAGACGATATTCCAAGAAGAGCCACCACCAACAGCAGAAGTGCTTTTTTTACAAATGTTTTCATTTCCCCTCAATTATATTGTAACTGCCGACAGAGCAGTCTCTTGTTTTCTTTTCAAGGTTGCTGTGCAACATTGTCCATATGTCGCCGGGATTATTTCCGGCAAGGGTGGACAAACCCCTTTTTTTAAGCTGAAAGGTGAAAGGTGAAAACTGAAAGCTGCGGTTAAGCGAGCAAAAGCCAAGCTTGCTTGAGCTTTTACAGCAAGCGTGAGCAGGTTCAAGCACACGAAGTGTGATTAAAGGTGAAAACTGAAAGCTGCGGTTAAGCGAGCAAAAGCCACACACGAAGTGTGATTAAAGGTGAAACTCCAGTTTTCCGTTTTCCGTTTTAACTTTTCCGTTTTCAGTTTTCAGTTTTCAGTTTTCAGCTTTCAGTTTAACCAATGGTGCTCCCCTCCCCTGTTACGGGGAGAGGAACCATTGTCCTTTAAGTTTATTTGCGTACTTTCTTTGTTACAATCTTGTCGCCCTCGCGTACCTTTATTACATAGATACCCTCGGTCATCTGCTCTACCTTGCGGCCGGTGATGTCGTAGATAGTTTTCACATTTCCGTTTTCACCTTTCACCTCATCAATTCCGGTTGTACCCTCAATTGTGCCCATGGTAACAGGAGCCTTTACAGAACCGGCCATTCCTGAGAACTGAAGTTCACGGTCAAGGTCAATAAATTCGCCCGATACCTTATTATATAAGCGGAATGTTACATTCTCATCGGCCTCACCGGCAACGGAAATGAACGCAAGGCCATTGATGAAGCGACCCTCACCGCGGCACTCGTCATCTACGAATGCACCTATCGTGTAATCCTCGCACTCCTCGACATCGACCTTGGCAATAACGGCCATTGAGTTGGCGAACTTGCTACCGTCATAAACCCATACACTGCGCTCTCTTGCTGCAACACCGGCCGGAGCAGGAATTTCAGTTCCGGCGGAAGCTTCAAACTCACCCTGTTCAAGAGAGAAGCGGTTAGGCATCTCGCAAGTAAATGCGTTTGCAGTGTATATCATGTAACCCTCGTTGGGGAGAAGATCGCTGAGTGTACCAACCCAAGCACCGTCGGTCAATGTAACGAAGCCGTCGTTCTTTGAGAGGATAATGTCACCCTCGGCAAAGTTTGCAGCATTGAAAATCTCCTCAACCGGGTAGCGGTACTCATAAGGATAAGATACCCAGTTCCAGCCCTTGATGAACTCCTTGCTTTCGATAGCGCCGTCATAGCTCATGACACCTTCAAGGTCGGCATATACGGTAACTGGGTCAATATCATCCAGCATCTTTATCTTGTATGCCTGACTCTGGTCGAACATTGTCAGAGAACCGAAGGGACCCCATTTTGCATCATTGAAGACAAGGTCGGTGCGGCTACGTGCCTCCACAAAGCCATCCTTAATAGCCTCAGGAGCAAACATTGCCGATGTCAATGAAATCCAGCTCCAACCGCTCTCAAGCGTCAATTTCTCCATAACGCTAACCATACCGCTGGTTGTAAGCATCTCAGAATCACCCTCAACGCTTGCCGCGTCATACTCGAATATCACATTTGAGTTCTGGCAAAGTGCCATTGGAGTGAACTCAAACATTACACCATTGTCAACGGGCACGCCCTCGGAAACCTCGACAACACTCCAGTGTCCGGGGAAGCTGAACTGTGTACTCTCAACTCTTACACTCAATGCGCTTGCGTCAAAGTCGGCATCCTCGGGCAAGAATCTTACCATTACCTCACGTGCCTCGCCGTCGTTGTATAGCGGTTCGTTAAAACCATCGAAAGAGATTTCATCCACTTTTCTCTTTACATTCACAACACATTGTGCTGTAACCGACGGATTATCCTCGCTTGTAAAGGTAATGGTAGCAGTACCCTTGTTCATTGTGCGGAAGTTATGCATACCTGTAACCACGCCTATGCCCAAATACTCAACAACAAGATTATCATCAACCTCTACAGTGATATTCGTGTTTGTAGCATCCTCGGGGAGAGCAATTGCTGTGATTGAAAAATCAATCTGCTCATTACCGAACCATATTGTCTTCTCAGTCTCTGACAACTGAATCTCATTCACTGACTGAACGACGAATAAAGGTATCTGGTCGGTAATGGTCTCATTTACCGTAGCCATAAGTGATATGCTGCCATCATAAGGAACTGTGATGAAACGGAATCTGATTCTGCACTCAGTCTTTGCATCGTTGAGTACAACCTCCTCCACGGCAACCTCGGCATCGCCAAGTTCCATATAGTCACTGTTGACGATGGACATAACGAATGACTCAATTGTAGCATCGCTCGGTTCAACAGCGGCAACAGCCTCAACTGTCTGGCCAACTGCTACCTGAACTCCATTTGAACCCTCTTCTATCACCTGGCCTGCAATGCTTGTAATCTTCACGCCGGTAGGTGTGCGCTTGATAACGGTAGAATATTCTACTGCCACATCGGGGTTTTCCTCGCTTTTGAAGGTGAATGTCACTTCACCGGGAGCATACGCATGCAACTGGTAGACACCGGCATCATCGCTCTTGATAATCTCGGCAACTTCAGGATTTGAAGATTCAACCGTGAACTCCTCATTCTTCACATTGCCGGGAGCAACCGCATACTTGAAATCGAAGATATCTCCGTCGCTGTCAATCCAATACTCATCCAGCAATGATACATCGATGTTCTCTACCCTGTTATATACATTAAGGAGCACATTATCGGACCTCACGCCATCGGCCTGGGCCTCAATGCATACCTCTACACCAGGTATTGTATTGAACACGAAGTCCATTATGCACTGCCCGCCGCTAATCTTTGTGCTTACAACTTCTACTCCGACAGTTTCAGTTGGGATTTCCATACCGTCTGATGTAACGAAACGGAATGAAAAATCGGTATAGTCGGCATCTGCCGGGTTGAGCTCTGCAACTACAGTAACGGTCTCGTTTACATATACATCGGCCATAGGACGGGTCTCTGCACCGCTCACATTCTCGCCATTGACTGTCAGGAAGTTCACTCCATATACAGCCTGCTTGATTACGGTCCTTACCTTTACACTCATTGTTGGGTCGTACTTGCTTGTGAACACAAGGTTTGTTTCACCCTTCTTTACAGCTGTAACAGCAACGAGCTTTGTGCCTGTATCGTCATACTCTACAAGAACAACCGACTCATCCTCTGAGGCTAATGTATACTCCTCATTGGGTTCAATCACGGTCTCACCGCTGTTCTCATCAATCACCCAATGGAATATCGGCGGATTGACGGAACCCATCATGTCCTTGGAGTTCTCATCATATATAGTAAACTCTATTTCACCTTTATAAGTGAACTCCTGAAGGGCAGAAAGCACATTCACCTGGAATGTTGTCGTAACTTCGGGATTGTCATCGGCAACTGCAGTTACAGTAACAGAACCTTTTGCCACCGGGACAATTGTTATACCGTCGACAATCTCGACAACATCCTCATTCTCAACGCTGAATGTAACACCCGGAGTTGTTGGATAGGACTCGCCATTGTTATAAACCACATCGGGAACAAAACGCTCAACACCAAGATAGATATCGGCATTTTCAATTGCAATCTCTGTTACCGGCTGACGAACAAAGATATCAACAGGCATTTGGAGTTGACCGGCACGGGCTGTCACACTAATGCCATAGGGAGTTGAATTGAGAGCCGTAATGACATTCTCCTCAATTGAGACATAGTACGACGCGGGGTTGCCTGAATTGTCATAAGAAGAGAGGTCCCACTCAAGAGTTACCTCGGGAGTTGTAGCCGGTATCTCCTCAGCATTGGTAGGGCTGACGAAGAGATATTCGATAGAACCGCAGTCCTCAATGGTCATCACATCGCCCACGTTCATGAAGATGCTGTTGCGTTCTGCATCATAGTAGGTGAATCTCATCTCATTTGCAGGGGTTGCAGAACCGGTAAAGAGCTTGACGCTCTGGTTCTCCTGATAGGTGTAATCGCCCTGGTAGGTAATCTCGGCAACCTCGAACTGCTCATCGGTCATCTCAAGAGGATAGATAAGACCGCTCACAGGGTCATAGAACTTGAAATCAATGACACTGCCATTGTCGGCGCTCTCGCCGCCCACTCGCATGGCATAGACCTTGTAGTTGCCGAGCATCTGGTACGATGTGGCCAATGCGCGGATTTCATCACCGATAAAAGCGGCCACCTGAGGTTCGGTAACACCTGAGTAGATGTCGTAGTCACCGCAATCAACGGTCACATACACAACAGTCTGCTCCTGGTAGTTGCCCGAAGGGTCACTCCAACCGCTCTGTGCCAATGAGGTCATCCCGACCATCATAAGCAACATGGTTAACAACTGTTTTTTCATAACACAATGTTTTTAAAGAATTATTCTGATTTTGCATTTTTTCACTAATGCAAATTTAACGGATAGCATCAGAAATCTTTTTCACTAAAAAAACATTGTTTTTAACTCAAAAAGCAAAAACAGTGAAAACGGGGCACATTATGTAAAAAAGTGCGCGTTGGTTGAAAAAATGGAGAAAGCAGAAAGGAAAAAGGAGAAAGAAGAAAGAAGAAATGAAAACCAAAGAGCACCAAGGTTCAAGCAAAGATTGCCACATTAGTGGCCCTTAGTGAGCCTTAGCAACGGCTCAGTAGGAATTTAGTGTGGGCGAAATAACTCAAGTAAATAGAATTGTTATTCCTTGGTTTGTTTTACCCTTAATCTGTTGTCGTTTATTCTTCTTGTTGTCGTTCTATCACATACTTTTCATGACTGAAAAGTATGCAAAAGGTCCCGGCACAC
>JAFQEZ010000022.1 GCA_017398805.1 Bacteroidaceae bacterium
CAGCGGTCAAACACTCCTCGCACTTTTTCCAAAAATCAAACAGGTTCAAGCTGTGGAATTTAACGGTGCCGGTTAAAGAGATTACCTCTGCTTGTCATTGCGCAATTGTCATCCCGACAGAGCGTAGCGACGAGGGATCTTTTTTTCATAACTACTGCAAATATTTTGCTGACCCACACCTTTTTGCTACTGACCCAGGAATGCCCTTATTTGAACTGTGCCATCATCTGCAAGGCTGTTATGGCGCACTCATCGCCTTTGTTGCCCAAGCGGCCGCCGCTGCGTTCCTGGGCTTGCAGGAGGTTGTTTGTGGTGATGAGACCGAAAATTACGGGTGTGTCGTACTCGACGTTGAGTTTTGAGAGGCCTGCTGTCACGCCTTCGCAAATGTAGTCGAAGTGCGGTGTGTCGCCTCTGATTACGCATCCGATAGCGATGACAGCATCATAATTACCGCTTTTTGCCATCTGTGATGCTCCGAAAATAAGTTCGAAACTGCCCGGTACGCTTGCAAGGGTGATGTCGCTCTCTTCAACACCGTTGTCAAGCAGGGTCTTTACCGCTCCGTCTCGTAGTGCGTATGTGATCTCATCATTCCACTCGGCATATACAATGCCCACTTTGCGTCCTTTGCCGTTTGCCACCTTGTTGGGGTCATATGACGATAGGTTCTTAAGTTCTGTTGCCATGGTTGTCTACAGTTAAGAAACGAAAGGCTGCCGCGGATTCGGGGCAGCCTTTCTTATTGTTGTAAGGAATATCTTTTTTACTTTATAATAGCGAGCTGGCTATCAATTTCACCACTGAGAACAAGCATACATCCTGGATACTCGGTCTTGATTCTCTCGTAGAGGTTGATTGCTTCCTCTTTTTTGCCCTGCTGCTCATACATTGCGGCAAGGTCTCTCCAGCAAAGTGGTGTAACAGCCTCGTTGTTGGCCTCCTCGGCAGCTTCAAGAAGGAGTTCTATAGCCTTGTCGGTATCACCTGTGTGTGAATAGCAGTTGCCGAGTGCGTGCTTTACCTTTGGCGCAATGATGTCGTCATTGCCATCGTACTCTTCGAAGATTGCAATAGCTTCTTCGTAGTTGCCCAGCTCGTAGGCTGTAAGGCTACCGGCGATGATGTTTGCAACGTTGGCTGCATCTGTGCCGCTGTGGTTTTCGATAACGGCATTTGCACCCTCAAGGGCGTAGTCGTTCTTGCCGATGAGAGATTGGTACATTGGTTCCTGTAATGCAATCATGGCTTCTTTCTCCTTTGGCTCAACAATGAACTTCTGGTATATGATGTACCCCAGAACCGCTACCAATATTGCTGCTACAGTGTAGGTGATTACATTTTTGTGTCTGATGACAAATGCCTCCGATTTGCCGAGCATCTCATCCGCGAGGATTGGCTCGTCTTTCTGTTTTTTGCTCATATGTATATTCTTTTTTATTATTATCTGCTATGTCTGTAGTTTTTGTGAGGGCAAATTACGGTTTGTAATTCAAAGTGCAAAAGTAATCAAATTATTCTTTGCTGAAAAATTATAGAGGGATTTTTTTTGTCCTCTCCTTTTGCGGATGGCGTTATTGTTGAAATTATTTTCAGTTTGTGCCATTTTTAGACAACTTAGTTGTATCTTTGCAGTAATGAGAATAGAAAGTATATCGCTTTTAAATTACAGGAACTTGCGTGAGGTGAATGTCTCTTTCTCGCCCAAGGTCAACTGCCTCATTGGCAGTAACGGCATGGGAAAGACCAATCTCCTTGATGCGGTGTACTATCTCTCCTTCTGCAAGAGTTCCGTTACGGTCAATGATTCACAGAATATATTCCATGAAGAGCCATTCTTTATGATTCAAGGCAATTACATGACCGACAGCGGAATAAATGAAGAGATTTCTTGTGGTTTGAAGAGAGGTGAAAAGAAGCAGTTCAAGCGCAACAAGAAGAGTTATGATCGTCTTTCGGATCATATCGGATCGGTTCCGCTTGTGATGGTCTCTCCTGCCGACAATGTGCTCATTGCAGGTGGCAGTGAAGAACGTCGCCGTTTTGTGGATATGGTCATTTCGCAGTACGACAGCGAGTATCTTAACGCACTCATCCGTTATAACAGGGTGTTGCAGCAGCGTAATGTGATGCTTCGCGCCGACGTGATGTCCGATGCCGAGATGTTTTCGCTGATAGAGGAGATGATGGTTGCAGAGGCTGTGCGCATCCATCAGGGACGCAAACAGTTCGTTGAGGAACTTGTACCGGTCTTTTCGCGTTTCCACACTATAATAACAGGAGGAAACGAGGAGGTTGCCTTGCTGTACCGTTCGCATTTGAACGAGAATGATTTGCGAGAGTTGCTGGTTGCTTCGCGTGCCGATGACCGCTCTCTCGGATATACCTCAAAGGGAGTGCATCGCGATGAGCTGGTGATGAAACTGGGTGGCTACCCGATAAGGAAAGAGGGATCGCAGGGGCAGAACAAGAGTTTTCTTGTTGCACTTAAGCTGGCGCAGTATGATTTCTTGTACCGTAAGGGTGGGGAGACACCGATCCTGTTGCTCGATGATATATTTGACAAGCTCGACAGCAACCGTGTAGAGCAGATCGTGAATCTGGTTTCGGGCGATGGCTTCGGACAAATTTTTATAACAGACGTTAACCGTGAGCACACAGATGGCATCCTTGAGCAGATTGACGGTGCTTACCGTCTGTTCGAGGTTGATCAAGGTGAAGTGAAGCTAAGAAGGGAGAGATGAGATATGAGAGTGGAGTATTTGGCATTACTCCTCTCAATGGCCCTTGGTTGCCCTTATTGAAAGTGTAAACTTGAATTTATGAAACGCGGAGAAATCAAATCAATATCTGAACTCGTGCGTGCGACATGCCGCGAAGAGGGTATCGAGACACCGTTGAATGAGTATAGGCTCATACAGGCATGGTCACAGGTGCTTGGCAAGGCTGTGCAGATGTATACAAAGGAACTCAAGATATATAATCAGGTGCTTTTTGTCAAGGTTACCTCATCGGTGCTGCGTCAGGAACTGCTGATGAACCGAAAGTCGCTGGTAAAGCGGTTGAACGACCATGTAAAGGCGCAGGTGATTACAGATATTGTTCTCAGGTAAAGGCAATGAACATTTGCCGTTATACAGTGGTTTCCTTTGTGGAATGGATGTGTGGACAAAGTTAAAATTTATATATTATGCAGAATTCAAATGTTAAGACAAGGCTTATAGTCCTTAGTTTTCTTCAGTTTGCCGTTTGGGGTGCATATCTTACCTCAATGGGCCGTTATCTTGGCGGTGTAGGTATGGGCAGTGACATCGGTTGGTTCTATTCGGTACAGGGTATAGTCTCAATCTTCATGCCGGCATTGATTGGTATTATTGCCGACCGTTGGGTTCCGGCACAGCGCATGTTGGCATTCTGCCATGCGATGGCTGCGATTTTCATGGGAATCACCGGTTACATCGGAATGAGCAAGGGTAGCGGTGTCGGGTTCAATGACCTTTTCTGGACGTATACGATGTCGGTGGCATTCTACATGCCTACATTGGCACTCTCGAACTCTGTTTCATACACAGTACTCAATCAGGCACGCCTTGACACTGTTAAGGCATTCCCTCCGATACGAGTGTTCGGTACTGTCGGTTTCATCGTTTCAATGCTTATTGTGGACTTTACCGGTTTCCAGAACAATTACAACCAGTTCTTCACTTCGGCTGCGTGGGGGGGACTGCTGGCTGTCTATTCGATGTCATTGCCGAACTGTCCTGTAGATAAGAGTGTAGAGAAAAAATCATTTGCTGCAGCATTCGGTCTTGATGCATTCAAACTCTTCGGGCAGAAGAGAATGGCGATGTTCTTTATTTTCTCGATGTTGTTGGGTGCAGCTCTTCAGGTCTCTAACGGATATGCCAATATGTTTATCGGAAGTTTCGGCGCAATGAAGGAGTATGCCGGGACATTTGCTGTAGAACACACCAATATGCTCATTTCGCTGTCACAACTTTCCGAGACACTCTGTATATTGCTCATACCATTTTTCCTCAAGAAGTTCGGTATAAAGACTGTGATGCTCATAGCGATGCTCGGTTGGGTATTCCGTTTCGGCTTCTTTGCGGTGGGTGACCCGGGTATGCCTGGCGTGCTGCTGTTCGTGATGTCGATGATTGTATATGGAGTTGCATTTGACTTCTTCAATATTTCGGGTTCGCTTTTCGTTGACAAGGAGGTTCCCGAAAGCCAGCGCTCAAGCGCCCAGGGTCTGTTTATGCTCATGACAAACGGTCTTGGAGCATCAATAGGTGTTATCGCAGCCCAGGAGGTAGTGAACCATTTTACTGCAAATCAGACAAATTTTGCAGGTTGGTCTACAGCATGGTTTGTCTTTGCCGGTTATGCACTTGTAGTAGCGATACTCTTTGCGCTGTTGTTCAAGGATAAGAAACAGGTATAATATAGGTTATGGTTGAGCTTGTAGTTTCTGACATGATGTCAAAGGCGTCCGACCACAGGGCGCATGTCCTGTTGTTGCAGGAGAAGGATGGCCTCCGCAAGATTATTGTGGCGCTTGGCCTTCTTGAGGCGCAGGCAATAGCATTCGCCTTGCGTGGAATAGGGACCGACAGGCCTTTGACCCATGACCTCTTCGGTGCCATAACATCGGAGTTCGGGATTGAGCTGCAACATGTATATATAGACAAGATTGACGATGGTACTTATCATTCCAAACTCTGTTACAGGCAAGGTGCGGATATAAGGGTGGTCGATGCGCGAACAAGCGATGCGATAGCGATTGCTCTGCGTGCCTCAGCTCCGATATATATCGACGATGAACTGCTTAACCGCATGTGTGTGCACGATGAACGGAACGGTGCGATATCAATACCAATTACGGCTGCTGATGTGGAGACGCTAAAGGTGGCAATGGAAAATGCGGTGAAGGCTGAGAATTATGAGTTGGCAATGAAACTCAAGGAGGAGATTGATTCCCGTCGCCCGGTCGATAAGATAAAAGAAGAACACAAAGAATAATATGGCACTGTTTTATGTACCAGATATTGCCGACAGTTGGGAACTGTCGGAAGAGGAGGCAGCCCACGCTTTGCGTGTGCTGCGTCTTGCTGTTGGTGACAAACTTGAGATAACCGACGGCCGAGGCAGGCTCTACAGGAGCGAAGTAGCATCGGTAACAGGCAAACATTGTTACGTCAAGGCTGTAGAGCCTGAGGATATGCCAAAGAACTGGAACGGCAGTTTCCATCTTGCCATTGCCCCTACAAAGAATATGGACCGCATCGAGTGGCTTGCCGAGAAGGCTACAGAGATAGGACTTGATGCAATCACATTCCTCAACTGCCGTTTCTCGGAGCGCAAGGTCGTGAAGACCGACCGCGTTGAGCGTATTGTCGTTTCAGCCATGAAGCAGTCGCTCAAGTACAGCAAACCGGTTGTGGGCGAGATGATTGATTTCAAAAAGTTTGTCTTGGCAGATCGTCCGGGTGCAAAGTTCATAGCCCACTGCTACGATAGTGAGAGAGTGCTCCTCAAGGAGGTGCTTCCATTGGGTGAGGATGTGACGCTTCTTGTAGGTCCTGAGGGCGATTTCAGCCCGGAGGAGGTGGATATGGCTATCAAGGCCGGTTATATGCCGGTAAGCCTTGGCAGTTCGCGCTTGCGCACTGAGACTGCGGGTCTTGCAGGGTGCCATACATTCATGCTAAAGAATGAACTCTGATGTTCCGTTATTTCATATATTTTTCGTACGACGGTGCCGCATATCATGGCTGGCAGGTGCAGCCGAATGCGGTGACTGTACAGCAGGTGCTTGAAGAGTCACTTGCGAAACTTGTGCGTCAGCCTGTACCGCTTGTGGGTGCGGGACGCACCGATGCAGGAGTAAATGCGGCCAGCATGGTAGCGCATGGCGATTTTCCATGCGAGATTGATTGTGAACAGCTGGTCTACAAACTCAACAAGATACTTCCGCCTGATATTGCAGTGAGCAGTGTGCGCCGTGTCAAGGATGATGCCCATGCGCGTTTTGATGCTGTTTCGCGCCGTTATAATTACCGTGTGGTTACTGCTAAATCTCCATTTGCACGCCGATATGCATGCAGGGTTATGCCGGGAGTGGATTTTGATGCTATGAACCGTGCTGCGGAGATTCTGTATGAATATACTGATTTCACCAGTTTCAGTAAACTGCACACCGATGTGAAAACCAACAACTGTAAGGTCAAATATGCTGCCTGGCGCAAGGTGGGAGAGAATGAGTGGGTCTTTGAGATTGAGGCTGACCGCTTCTTGCGTAACATGGTAAGGGCTATTGTGGGAACGCTGCTGATGGTTGGCAGGGGGAAGATGACTGTTGATGGCTTTAGGGAGGTCATTGAGAAGAAATCCCGTTGCGAGGCCGGTGACTCGGCTCTTGGTGAGGCGCTGTTCCTGGTGAGTGTGGAATATCCCGAAGATATTTTTCTGTAATGTGGTTAGCTCTTGCTTTTCTCTCGGCCACCCTGCTCGGTTGCTACGATTTCTTTAAGAAGGTTTCTCTTAAAGACAACTCGGTCGTTGGTGTGCTTCTCCTGAACACCCTTTTTTCGCTTCTCTTCTTTGCGCCTATAATTATACTTTCCCGAACGGGATACATTGAGGGTGGTGCGCTGTTCGTGCGTGAACTGTCTCTTCAGGAGCACTTTTTGTTGCAGGTTAAGGCGATTATCGTGCTTCTGTCGTGGATGTTTGGCTATGTTGGTCTTAAGCATCTGCCAATAACTATTGTTGCTCCCATTCAGGCAACGCGTCCTGTTATTGTGTTGATTGGTGCTGTGCTGTTTTTGGGTGAAGGATTGAATGTATATCAGTGGATAGGTGTTGTTATTGTAATTATTTCGGTTTTTAATATTGCAAAAACTGAAGATGGTGTATACAGAGTAAGTGCCCGTTGGGTTGTTTTTGTACTCTTATCGGCTCTTTTCGGTGCCATAAGTGCTCTTTATGATAAGTATCTGATGAATAGCATTGAGCCTATTGCTGTGCAGTCGTGGTTCAATGTGTATCAGTGTATCATAATGTGTGTGTTGGTAGCAAATACCAAGATTTTTTTGCCTAAATACAGTGGCGGGGCCTTGCATTGGAGGTTCTCGATATTGATGATACCGCTTTTCCTTGGTATGGCCGATTACTGCTATTATTCGGCCTTGGCGCAGGAGGGGGCTTTTATTGCTGTCGTTTCGATGATACGCCGTGGCAGTGTGGTGGTGTCGTTCCTCTTCGGTGCGTTCCTTCTGCGCGAAAAGAATATCATGGCAAAAGCGGTTGATGTTATATTGATAATAATCGGATTATTTTTTCTATATTTGGGCTCAAGATGAAAAAGATTCTCATTATACCGTTGTTACTCCTATCTTGTGCATTTGTGCGTGCACAGGATATGCGTTCTCTCTTCATGAGCGCGCCGGAAAGTGTGCTTCCCTTGCTTACGGAAAACTCAAGGGCTGATTGCATAGATTATATCGATGCCGGCATGGAGGCTGTTGTCACGAACAGCCTTGACGGGAAAACAGTTGTAAAGGCATTGACCGATGATTATGCCGACATCGGAATGACCGCTTCCTCGTCACTGCAGATGAAGTTGCTGCCTTTACAGGACGGCGGTAGAATCATATGTGTGGTCAAGAGTGTAAAGGCTGAAGCCGAAAACAGTCATGTGGCATTCTATGACCTTGATTGGAAGCCTGTTGTTGGCAAGAAACTTCTTGAAATGCCTGCCATCGCTGATTTCTTTGTCTCGGCTGACAGTGCCGCTAAATATATCGACAAATGTGACATGTATCTTGTAAAGTGCTCGTTGTCCGACGGTGACCTGACACTGACGGCTGAATATACGATGCCGTCTTACATGAATATCGAAGATGCGATGCTTGTGACTCCGCAGTTGAGGAAAGTGATTTTTCTTTGGGACGGACGCCGCTTTGTCAGAAAGTGAGCTTGACGGAGTCACCGCGAATCTCTTTGACATGCCCTTTATTGTGTTTCTCCATCAGTTTGCGGCTGTCGTCCAGGAATAGCTCAAGTTTGTTTTTGGCGTTGCTGTTACCTGTTATCTCCGTTGTTGCTGCAGGGTAAATGGTGAAATCTCTTCTGCCGTTGCTCATCTTGGGGGCAATCCATGTGAACATATATCTGAGAGCCGATACATATGTGTGGTTGAGATACTTGGTGAGTTTCATCTTTATCATCACTCCGCCGTCGGTCTTGCGCAATGACATGTTGGAGAGTATGTTGCCGGTAGAATAGACTACGGTGTTATATTTACATCTCTTTTCATTGTAACGCATCTCTATGGGTTGTATCACATGCGGATGATTTCCTATGACATGGTCAACACCTTGAGCAAGCAGCCAGTCGGCCATCTCCTTTACTCTTGCAGGAGGAAGACTTACATATTCGTCTCCCCAATGCATACATGCGATTATTACATCAGGGTTCAGGCTTTTAGCCTTCAGTATATCTTTTGCCATCACTTCCTTGTCAATAAGGTTGACGACAATGGGGGAGGGTATTTCTCTGCCGTTTGTGCCGTAGGTGTAGTTGAGCAGTGCAATGCGGACACCTCTTTTTTCAAGTATAAGAGGATATCGTTCTTCCCTCTCCTTGCTGTTGCGGTATACACCGCAGTATTCCACGCCCAAGGAATCCATCATCTCTATGGTATGGAGTATTGTCGGTTTACCTTTGTCAAGGCAATGGTTGTTTGCAAGCAACAGTACGTCAAATCCCGCGCCTGTGGCAGCGTAAAGGAAACTGTCGGGAGCGCAGAATGAAGGGTATCCGCTGAATCCGCTTTTGCCGATAGGTGTCTCGAGGTTTCCTATGGCAATGTCTGCAGCTCCGATATCTTTCTTTATGTAGCGGTAATTGTCCGAGAAACTGTAGGTCCCATTTGCAGTCCTTGCCTCTTTCAGTTGGGTTTCGTGCTGCATGATGTCACCGGCAAACAGCAGATTGATATTGTAGGCATTGTCACGGACGGGTACAGGAATATATTGCGCAATGGCTATGTTTGCCGTTGCACAATATATTATAAGTGTGGCAAGTGCTCTTTTTAAACTCATTTATATATTTCACGCTTGCCTGCAAGTAGCGTGTTTTTCATAAGTGATACGATTGTCATTGGTCCTACACCGCCCGGAACGGGGGTTATGAAGGAGCACTTTGGAGCAACATTTTCGTAATCGACATCACCGCAGAGCCTGAATCCGGATTTGCGTGTAGCATCCGGTACACGTGTTGTGCCAACATCAATGACAACTGCACCCTCTTTTACCATGTCGGCTTTGACGAAGTGAGGCTGGCCCAGTGCCGCAATGATGATGTCGGCACGGCGACACTCTTCGGCGATGTTCTCGGTGTGGCTGTGGCATACGGTTACAGTCGCGTCACCTGGAATTTGCTTCTGCATCATGAGGTTTGCCATTGGCTTTCCTACGATGTTGCTTCGGCCGAGTACCACGCATTTCTTTCCTTTAGTGTCGATGTTGTAGCGTGCAAGAAGTTCCATTATGCCGTTGGGCGTTGCCGAGAGGAAACATGGCAGGCCAATGGCTAGGCGTCCTGCATTGACAGGGTGGAAGCCGTCAACATCCTTGCGGTAATCGATGGCTTCGGTGACCTTCTGCTCGTCGATGTGCTTCGGGAGCGGCAACTGTACAATGAATCCGTCTACGTCGGTGTCTTTGTTCAGCTCGTCAACCTTCTTCAATAGTTCTTCTTCTGTCACATCTGCCTCATAGCGTATGAGGGTGGATGTGAAACCACACTCTTCGCAGGCTTTGACCTTGTTTGCAACATAGGTTTCACTGCCTCCGTCGTGTCCCACGAGTATGGCTGCCAGATGGGGACGTTTCCCACCGTTCGCAATAATGCTCTCAACCTCTGCTGCAATCTCCTTCTTGATGGTTGCAGCAACAGCTTTTCCGTCAATGATCTGCATAGTGTATGGCTTTTTAAAGGTTAAATGTGAAAACTGAAAACTGAAATCTGGTGGTTGTGGTTTTATCTCTTTAATCCCACGGTTTTTCGCTTTAACCTTTATGATTTCACTTTTCCGCTTTCCGTTTTCCGCTTTCCGCTTTCCGTTTTCCGTTTTCCGTTTTCCGCTTTCCGCTTAATGTTATCTTCTCATTCCAGGCATGCCCGGCATCTTGCCCGATGCAACACCCTTTATGGTCTTGCGTATCTGCTCGAACTGTTTCAAGAGCCTGTTTACATCCTGCATTGTGCAGCCGCTACCGCGTGCAATGCGTTCTTTGCGTGAGTTGTTCAGGATGTCGGGGTTTGCACGCTCCTTTGGAGTCATAGACTGTATAATAGCCTCCACGCTCTTGAATGCGTTGTCATCAATGTCGATATCTTTGACTGCCTTGCCCATTCCTGGAATCATGCCCAACAGATCCTTGATGTTACCCATCTTCTTTATCTGCTGTATCTGTGCAAGGAAGTCGTTGAAGTCGAACTGGTTACGTGCGAGTTTGCGCTGGAGCTTCTTTGCCTGCTCCTCATCGAACTGCTCCTGTGCGCGCTCGACAAGTGAGACAACGTCACCCATGCCAAGGATACGGTCGGCCATACGGCTGGGGTGGAACTGGTCAATGGCTTCCATTTTTTCGCCTGTACCGATGAATTTGATGGGCTTTGTCACCACAGTGCGGATTGAAAGTGCAGCACCGCCTCGTGTGTCACCGTCGAGCTTTGTAAGGATTACACCGGTGAAGTCAAGTCTGTCGTTGAACTCCTTTGCTGTGTTTACGGCATCCTGACCGGTCATCGAGTCGACCACGAATAGGGTCTCAGTGGGGTTTACAGCCTCCTTGATGGCTGCAATCTCCTGCATCATCGCCTCGTCAACGGCCAAACGGCCGGCGGTATCGATGATTACCAGGTTATAACCTTTGGCCTTTGCCTCCTTGATGGCATTGAGCGCAATCTGTACGGGATTCTTGCTCTCCGGCTCGCTGTATACGGGTATACCGATGCTCTCGCCAAGGACTTTCAACTGGTCGATTGCGGCAGGACGGTAGACGTCGCACGCAACAAGCAAAGGATTGCGGTTCTTTTTCTTCTTGAGGTAGTTGGCGAGTTTTGATGAGAATGTTGTCTTACCGCTACCCTGAAGACCTGACATGAGAATCACTGCCGGATGTCCCTCGTAGTTTATCTCGGCTGCTTCGCCTCCCATTAGGGCCGTTAACTCGTCATGGACAATCTTTACCATCAACTGACTCGGATGGATTGATGTCAATACATTCTGGCCGATAGCCTTGTTCTTTACGGTGTCGGTGAACGTCTTTGCAACCTTGTAGTTCACGTCGGCATCGAGGAGTGCCTTGCGCACGTCCTTCAGTGTCTCGGCAACATTGACCTCGGTAATTCTTCCCTCTCCCTTAAGTATTTTGAATGAGCGTTCTAACCGCTCGCTTAAGTTTTCAAACATCTTTTGTCTTTCTTATTTATTATACCTTATTTTATTTCTCAATACTGATTATGGCTCCTGTCGTTGTGTCGAAAAGAACCTTTGTGTTATTGCTTTTGTTGAACAGGCTCCTTGAAAGCACTTCTGTTGTACCCAACTGTGCAACTTCCACTTCTGCTTTCAGATATTTGCGGCTACGGGTGTAAACCTCAATCTCAGCCTTTCCCGGTACATTATAGCAGATTCCTTCCTTCTTTATTGTTTTCTTTTTGGAATCGTCCTCTGTTTTATTGACCGTCTTCAGGTCGCGGAGATTGTAATAGACCGGTTCGCCGGCAAGGTTCTCCTTGTCAAGGAATCCCAACTTGCGTGAAAAACGCAGCAATATCTCCTTGTTGATGTCGCATCCCTCTGTGACATCTATTATGATGCTCTTGCTGTAGCGGATGGTATCGGTCTCTCCCATGAAGAGTGACATCAATGCATGCTCCTGCTTGTCGAGTTCCTCGAGCATCAGTTGCATCGCCTGTCCATCCTTGGGCATGTTGTCCGACTGTCCGCGTGTTATCGCGAGTTTGCTTTCACGGATAGTGTAAATCTCTTTTGCCACCAGCTCTGCCATTTTTGCCGATGATGTTGCCTGCAGCATCTCTTCGGTCATATACTGGCTTGCGTCGATGCGCCCTTTGGAGTCTTTTGTAGCAATCTCCTGTGGTTCTGCGTTATGGTTTGCCCTGGTATTGATGGATTCTATAACCCCATTCTCGCAGAGCATGATGTTGCTTGCCTTGCTGTTGTTGAGCTTGATAGTGTACCTCTTGTCGGGTGAAGGTGTACCTATGGTGTTGACTGTAATGCCGTCAAGTTTCCATGTTATACCGGCCTCTTCAATCGCATTCTTAGTGCGTAGATATCTCTCGGCATAGCGGCTGAACTCTCCGGGGGTGCGCTTGATGCATGTCGCATTCAGGGTAACCTCGATTCTGGTGTCGGGCAGGCAATATGTTACACCTTCGTTGGCGCCTGGGGTGAACGAGTTGACCTCAATCTGGGCATTCACACTCATGGCAACCATTGTTGTCAGTAACAAAAATACTTTTTTCATAACTTCTTCTGTTGGTTTTTGATCAGGTACAAAAACTCTAATATGTCGCGAAGATACGAATTTGTTTTGGATTTTGAACAAATATCCTCTTTAACTTGCTATTTAGGCTGCCGATTATGCCGAGAATGGCGGCTCTGCTTTCTGTTTATCCAAAAAATCCGCGTTTGCTTGTTAATTTCTCGGAACTTTGTTTTATTTTTGTGGTGACTATCCGCTGTAAGGGCAGTCGTGAAGAATCAATACAATATGTCAAAGATACAATTACATGACAAGACTTTTGTAAAGTCGATACCTCACGAGGAGATTTGCCGTGAGATCAAGAGGGTTGCCGAGTGCATCAATAGGGATTATGCAGGAAAGCGCCCGGTGCTTTTGGGAGTTCTTAACGGCTGTTTCATGTTCGCGGCAGAATTGCTGAAGAATCTTGAGATCGAGTGCGAAATATCTTTTGTCAAGTTATCTTCCTATCAAGGTACTAACTCGACAGGTGTAGTGCGCGAGGTGCTTGGTTTGACCGAATCAATTGCCGGCCGTGATGTGATTATTATTGAGGATATCGTCGATACCGGTTATACCATGCAGAATATGCTTGAGACCCTTGGAACCCGTGAACCGGCCTCAATACAGATTGCGTCTTTGTTCCTGAAACCGGCTCGTCTGCAGGTACCTGTAGATGTCAAGTACAGTGTATTTACTATACCCGACAGATTTATTGTGGGATTCGGTCTTGACTATGATGGCCTTGGCCGCAATCTGCCTGATATTTATGATGTTGAAGAATAATATTTGTAAAAATGCTTAATATAGTAATTTTCGGTGCACCCGGCAGTGGCAAGGGCACCCAGAGTGAAAGAATCGTTGAGAAATATGGCCTTGATCATATTTCAACAGGTGATGTTCTTCGTGCAGAGATTGCTGCCGGTACTGAACTCGGTATGACGGCTAAAGCGCTCATTGATCATGGTCAGCTTATTCCGGACGAACTGATGATCAGTATCCTTGCTTCAAAACTTGACAAGTTGGCCGGTGGCAACGGTGTTATCTTTGATGGCTTCCCTCGTACAATAGCGCAGGCAGAGGCTTTGAAGGTAATGCTGGCTGAACGTGGTCAGGAGGTGACGGCAATGATTGAACTTGATGTACCTGAGGATGAACTTATGGACCGCCTTATCAAACGTGGACAACTCTCGGGACGTGCCGATGACAATGAGGAGACAATAAAGAAACGTCTTGTTGTATACAATGAGCAGACCTCACCCCTCAAAGAGTGGTATAAGAACGAGGGCAAACATTGTTATATCCAAGGTTCGGGCGAGCTTGACCGTATCTTTGCAGACATTGTTGCTGCAATAGACTCAAGAAAATGACTCTGTAGGGCTTGCGGCCCTCTATTTGGTATGGGTTGCCGCTATCTGGTGTAGTGGCAACTTTTCACGTTATTATATTGTTGTATAATAGAATTGTTTTATGGCAGAATCCAATTTCATAGATTATGTAAAGATTGTCTGCCGCTCGGGTAGGGGCGGTCGTGGTATGGCGCATCTTCATCGTGCCAAGTATATTCCCAACGGTGGCCCTGATGGCGGTGACGGTGGAAAGGGTGGTGATATCATCCTGCGCGGCAACAGAAACTATTGGACTCTGCTGCACTTGAAATATCAGCGTCATATCTTTGCAGGCAATGGGCAGAACGGTGGCATTAACAAAAGTTCCGGTGCCGATGGCGAGAGCAAGATCGTGGATGTACCTTGTGGTACTGTGGCATATAATGCCGAGACGGGCGAATTCCTGTGCGATGTAATGGAGGACGGTCAGCTTGTGACTCTGCTCAAGGGTGGTCGCGGAGGCTTGGGTAATGTGCATTTTGCCACTCCCACACGTCAGGCTCCACGTTTTGCCCAGCCGGGCGAACCTATGCAGGAGATGACTGTTACACTGGAACTTAAACTGCTTGCCGATGTAGGTCTGGTAGGCTTCCCTAATGCCGGAAAATCAACATTGCTCTCTTCTGTATCAGCTGCAAAGCCAAAGATTGCGAACTATCCTTTTACAACTCTTGAACCGAATCTTGGTATCGTTTCGTACCGTGACGGCAAGTCTTTCGTTATGGCGGATATCCCGGGTATTATAGAAGGCGCAAGCCAGGGCAAGGGCCTGGGCCTTCGTTTTTTGCGTCACATCGAGCGCAACTCTCTGTTGCTCTTCATGGTGCCGGCCGATGCCGATGATATAAAGAATGAGTACGAGGTGTTGCTCAATGAACTTGCTACCTTTAACCCCGAAATGCTGGACAAGCAGCGCGTCCTTGCAATTACCAAGTGTGACCTTATCGACGAGGAACTGAAGGATATGTTGTCCGAGAATCTGCCCGAGGATATTCCGCATGTCTTCATCTCAGCACCCACGGGTGAGGGTATCCAGGAACTCAAGGATGTTCTTTGGACTGCACTCAACAGCGAGGAAAACCGTTTGGCAGCTGTTAAAAGAGAGGAACTTGTACATCGTAACTATGACAGGAAAATGCTTGCAGCCGACTTTGCCGACTGGGAAGCCGACTTCGATGATGAACCTATTGATGATGAGGAGGATTTGGGGTACGATGAGTTTGATTTTGATGAAGAGGAAGTTTGATATACAGTGGTGCAAGAAAAGAGAATCGGACAGCAAGAATGAGCTGTCCGATTTCTTTTCTTCTAAAGAGTTCTTTTTGGTGCTTCCGGAATCATATGCGACCATCCAAAAATAAAAATCCCAGGCTCAAAGAGTTTTTCTCCTTATATATATTATAAGGGGAATGTTGAGACTGGTTGCAGTCGTGTCCTATGAAATGGTGTGCTCATATCCTTTTCCCCTAAAGAGTCTTTCGTTGATTTTTATTGCTTCTTATTTGTGGAATTTAATAATTAGGATTATTTAACACATAATAGTGTGCGTTTAAACGCCATTTTTCCCCTGTTTTTGCACAAAATCTCTTTTTTGTCACTCAGTGACGCTCAAAAAAACTTGAAACCCTTTTTTATTAGAAAAATAATTTTTACCTTTGCAGTCCAAAATGGACTATCGCGTTCAGCCACGTCCAAAAGCATAGAAATATTTAAAAAACAATATATAATAATTAAAAATTAAACAAAATGCCTACAATTCAGCAATTAGTTAGAAAAGGCAGAGAGGTGATTGTAGAGAAGAGCAAGTCACCCGCACTCGACAACTGTCCACAGCGTCGTGGTGTGTGTGTACGTGTTTACACTACTACTCCAAAGAAACCTAACTCTGCTATGAGAAAGGTTGCTCGTGTACGCTTGACCAACCAGAAGGAGGTAAACTCTTACATCCCGGGTGAAGGTCACAACTTGCAGGAGCACTCAATCGTTTTGGTACGTGGCGGCCGTGTTAAGGACCTCCCGGGTGTACGTTATCACATTGTTCGTGGTACTCTTGATACTGCAGGTGTAGCTAACCGTACACAGCGTCGTTCAAAGTATGGTGCTAAGCGTCCCAAGGCTAAGAAGTAATTCTTAGAATGAGGAAACAAGCGGCAGCAAAGTGATTCCGGCTTGTAAAACGACAGGGATATGACTTTACTTTTTACATATTTATAAATAGTTTTGGTTTGTTGGAGTTATAACGGTTGAGTAAATGCCTCGGTGGAGGTGTTGAAGAATTAAGAATAACAGCCCACACAAAACATTAATTTTCGCAAAAGAAAATGAGAAAAGCAAAACCAAAAAAACGCGTGGTCCTTCCGGATCCCGTTTTCAACGATCAGATGGTATCTAAGTTCGTTAACCACCTGATGTATGACGGAAAGAAAAACGTATCGTACACAATCTTCTATGGCGCTCTTGAGCTTGTTGGTAACAAGATGAAGAACGAGGAGAAAACCCCACTTGAAATTTGGAAGCAGGCGTTGGAGAACATCACTCCTAAGCTCGAGGTGAAGTCACGCCGTATCGGTGGTGCTACATTCCAGGTTCCTACCGAAATCCGTGCAGACCGTAAGGAGTCAATCTCAATGAAGAACATGATCCTCTTCGCTCGCAAGCGTGGTGGCAAGTCTATGTCAGAGAAGCTCTGCAACGAGATTATGGATGCATACAACAACCAGGGTGGTGCTTTCAAGCGTAAGGAGGATATGCACCGCATGGCTGAGGCTAACCGTGCATTTGCACATTTCCGTTTCTAATCCGTAACAGTTAAGAAAATGGCAAACGATCTTAAATTTACCCGTAATATCGGTATTAGTGCTCACATCGATGCTGGTAAGACTACCACATCTGAGCGTATTTTGTACTACACCGGTCTCTCACACAAGATTGGTGAGGTGCACGACGGTGCAGCAACAATGGACTGGATGGAGCAGGAGCAAGAGCGTGGTATCACTATCACATCTGCTGCTACAACAACTTTCTGGAAATGGAACGGTACACAGTACAAGTTCAACCTCATTGATACTCCGGGACACGTAGACTTTACAGCCGAGGTAGAGCGTTCACTCCGCGTGCTTGACGGTGCTATTGCCGCATTCTGTGCGGTAGGCGGTGTTGAGCCTCAGTCAGAGACTGTATGGCGTCAGGCTGACAAGTACAACGTTCCTCGTATTGCATACGTGAACAAGATGGACCGTTCAGGTGCTGACTACTTCTCTGTAATGCGTCAGATGAAGGAGATTCTCGGTGCCAATCCATGCCCCGTTACAATCCCCATCGGCTCGGAAGAGAAATTCATGGGTGTTGTGAACCTTATCACAATGAAGGCTCTCGTTTACCGTGATGGCGCACTCGACTACACAGTCGAGGAGATTCCTGCAGAACTCGTTGACGAGGCTAACCAGTGGAGAGAGCACCTTCTTGAGAAGGCTGCCGACTTCGATGAGGAGTTGATGATGAAGGTTCTTGAGGATCCGGATTCAATCACTGAGGAGGAGATTATAGCTGCAATCCGCAAGGGTACACTCGCGCTTGAGATTACTCCTATGACATGTGGTTCTTCATTCAAGAATAAGGGTGTGCAGCCACTTCTTGACTTTGTATGTGCATTCTTGCCTTCACCACTTGACACTCCTGCAATTGAGGGTGTTAATCCTAAGACTGACGAGACAGAGACACGTACTCCATCTGAGGATGACAAGACATCGGCTCTTGTGTTCAAGATTGCTACAAACCCATTCGTTGGCCGCTTGATTTACGTTCGCGTATATTCAGGTAAACTCGAATCAGGTTCATATATCTACGATACACGTTCAGGTCGCAAGGAGCGTATTTCTCGTATGTTCCAGATGCACTCAAACAAGCAGAACCCGGTAGAGGTTCTCGGTGCGGGTGATATCGGTGCAGTTATCGGTATGAAGGATGTCCGTACAGGTGATACACTCTGTTCAGAAGACGGCCCAATCGTACTCGAGTCAATGACATTCCCCGATCCTGTGATTTCTATCGCTGTTGAGCCTAAGACTCAGAAGGATCTTGATAAGCTCGCTAACGGTCTCGCAAAGCTTGCAGAGGAGGATCCTACATTTACAGTAAGAACCGATGAGCAGTCTGGCCAGACAATTATCTCTGGTATGGGTGAGCTTCACCTTGAGATTATCATCGACCGTCTGAAGCGTGAGTTCAGCGTTGAGTGTAACCAGGGCCGTCCTCAGGTTAGCTACAAGGAGGCAATTACAGGTACTGTAGAGGTTGACGAGACATATAAGAAGCAGACCGGTGGTAAGGGTAAGTACGCCAAGATCCTTGTTTCTGTAGGTCCTGCTGATGAAGACTTCAAGGAGGGTAACCTTCAGTTCGTTAACGAGGTTAAGGGCGGTAACGTTCCTAAGGAGTTCATTCCTTCAGTACAGAAGGGCTTCCAGACAGCTATCAAGTCAGGTGTTCTCGCAGGTTATCCTATGGAGTCGTTGAAGGTAGTCCTTCTCGACGGTGGATATCACCCTGTAGACTCCGACCAGTTGTCATTCGAGGTTTGTGCTATCCAGGCTTACAAGAATGCTTGCCAGAAGGCTAACCCGGTTCTTCTTGAGCCTGTGATGAAGCTTGAGGTTGTTACTCCCGAGGAGAGTATGGGTGATGTAATCGCCGACCTCAACAAGCGTCGCGGTCAGGTAGAGGGCTTTGAGACAAGCCGCACCGGTGCACGTATTGTCAAGGCGATGGTTCCGCTGTCAGAGATGTTCGGTTATGTGACTTCACTCCGTACCATCACTTCTGGTCGTGCAACATCATCAATGACATACGATCACCACGAGCAGGTAAGTGCTTCTTTGACTAAGCAGATACTTGAAGAACTTCAGAAATAATAAATAAAAGCCTGTCGGTTAGCGAATGACTCTTAACCGGCAGGCAATTATCCATTTTATAAACTTAAAAAAGACATGAGTCAGAAAATTAGAATCAAACTTAAATCTTATGACCACAACTTGGTTGACAAGTCAGCTGAGAAGATCGTAAAGACAGTGAAGGCAACAGGCGCAATCGTTAGCGGTCCTATTCCATTGCCAACTCACAAGCGTATTTTTACAGTAAACCGCTCTACCTTCGTTAACAAGAAGAGCCGTGAGCAGTTCCAGCTTTCCTCTTTCAAGAGACTCATCGACATCTACAGCTCTACAGCCAAGACAGTTGATGCTCTCATGAAGCTTGAGCTTCCTTCAGGAGTTGAGGTTGAGATTAAAGTGTAATTTTAATGTTTTATCAAATTTTTAAATTAAACTGAAATGCCAGGATTATTAGGAAAAAAAATCGGAATGATGTCCGTTTTCAGTGCCGATGGCAAGAATGTTCCATGCACTGTTATCGAAGCAGGTCCTTGCGCAGTTACACAGGTGAAGACAATTGAGAAGGATGGCTATGAGGCTGTTCAGCTCGGTTTCCAGGATCAGAAGGAGAGCCGTGTAAACGCTCCTCTTACAGGTCACTTCAAGAAGGCTGGTGTAACTCCCAAGCGCCACTTGGCCGAGTTCAAGGGTTATGAGACAGAGCTCAACTTGGGCGATGTACTCACAGTAGATCTCTTTGCAGATACTGCTTACGTTAGCGTAACAGGTACTTCAAAGGGTAAAGGTTTCCAGGGTGTCGTTAAAAGACACAACTTTGGTGGTGTAGGTCAGGCTACTCACGGTCAGCACAACCGCGCTCGCAAGCCGGGTTCTATCGGTGCTTGTTCTTATCCTGCAAAGGTATTCAAAGGCCTTCGCATGGGTGGACAGATGGGTAACGCTCGTGTTACTACACACAATCTTCAAGTGTTAAAGGTTATTCCTGAGCACAACCTGTTGGTTATCAAGGGTTCGGTTCCAGGTTACAATGGTTCAATCGTAATAATTGAAAAGTAATGGAAGTCAACGTATTAAATATTAAGGGTGAAAACACCGGAAGAAAGGTTACGTTAGACGAATCTATCTTCGGCATCGAGCCAAACGAGCACGTTGTTTATATGGCAGTACGTCAGTATCTTGCTGCTCAGCGTCAGGGAACACACAAGTCAAAGGAGAGAAGCGAAATGTCAGGTTCAACACGCAAGCTCGGTCGCCAGAAGGGTGGTGGCGGTGCACGCCGTGGTGATATCAACTCACCTCTGTTGGTAGGTGGTGCTCGCGTTTTCGGTCCAACTCCACGCGACTATAGCTTCAAGTTGAACAAGAAGGTTAAGCAGTTGGCTCGTAAGTCAGCTCTCTCACAGAAGGCTATCGACAACGCAGTTGTAGTTGTTGAGGACTTCAACTTCGATGCTCCAAGCACAAAGGCTTTTATTGAGGTGTTAAATAATCTTAAAGTTTCTGAAAGAAAACAACTGTTCGTTTTGCCATCTAGCAATAAAGCAGTATATTTGTCAGCCAGAAATTTGAAGGGAACTCAAATGGCTATTGCTTCGGACATTAATACCTATGGTATAATGAATGCCGAGGTTTTGGTTGTGACTGAAAGTTCACTTGAGATAATCAACAATACACTAACTAAAAAGTAAGGAGGCACAACAATGGGAGTATTGATTAAACCTATTGTCACTGAGAAGATGACAAAGATCACTGACCAGTTCAACCGTTATGGTTTCTATGTATGCCCCGAGGCTAGCAAGTTGGTGATTAAGAAAGAGATTGAGGCGTTGTACAATGTAACTGTAGTTGAGGTTAATACCATGAACTATGCTGGCAAGAACAAGAGCCGTTACACTAAGGCAGGCTTTGTGAAAGGCCGTACAAACGCTGTGAAGAAGGCTATCGTCACACTTAAGGAGGGCGATACTATTGATTTTTATAGTAACATTTAATAAAAGATGGCAGTACGTAAATTTAAGCCTATAACACCGGGCCAGAGACATAAGATTATTGGTACCTTTGAAGAGATCACTGCTACGGTACCAGAGAAATCGCTTGTAACCGGTAAGCGTTCTACAGGTGGACGCAACAATGACGGTAAGATGACTATGCGCTACAGAGGCGGTGGTCACAAACGTAAATTCCGTTTTATCGATTTCAAGCGTAACAGAGACGGTATTCCAGCAACAGTCAAGTCAATCGAGTACGATCCTAACCGTTCGGCTCGCATTGCTCTTCTTTGCTATGCAGACGGTGTTAAATCATATATAATTGCTCCTAACGGTCTGGAGGTCGGTGCTGTGCTCATGTCAGGCGCTGAGGCAGCTCCTGAGGTAGGTAACACTCTTCCTTTGAAGAATATTCCTATCGGTACAGTGGTTCACAACATCGAGCTTCGTCCAGGACAGGGCGCTATCCTTGTCCGTTCAGCCGGTAACTTCGCACAGATCGTTTCTCGTGACGAGAACTACTGTGTAATCAAGTTGCCTTCAGGTGAGGTTCGCCGTATCCTCGGTACTTGCCGTGCAACAGTAGGTACTGTAGGTAACTCAGACCATGCACTCGAGTCATCAGGTAAGGCTGGTCGCTCACGTTGGATGGGTCGTCGTCCTCACAACCGTGGTGTTGTTATGAACCCTGTTGATCACCCGATGGGTGGTGGTGAAGGTCGTGCTTCCGGTGGACACCCACGTTCGCGCAAGGGCTTGTACGCTAAGGGTCTCAAGACTCGTGCACCTAAGAAGCAGTCTTCAAAGTACATTATTGAGAGAAGAAAGAAGTAATAATAAGGAAATTTTTGAAATAATATGAGTCGTTCATTAAAAAAAGGTCCATATATCAATGTAAAGTTGGAGAGCAAAGTGCTTGCCATGAACGAGAGCGGTAAGAAATCGGTCATCAAGTCTTGGGCTCGTGCTTCTATGATTTCTCCCGATTTTGTGGGACACACAATCGCCGTTCACAACGGTAATAAATTCATCCCTGTATACATTACAGAGAACATGGTCGGTCACAAGTTGGGCGAGTTCGCTCCTACACGTACTTTCCGTGGTCACTCAGGTAACCGTAAAAAGTAAACAGGTATTTTAAAACAGAATAAAATAATTAAATATAATGGGAGCAAGAAAAAAACTAGCTGCTGACAAGAGAAAAGAGGCACGTAAGAGCCTTTACTTCGCCAGTGCAAACGATGTTCCTTCATCACCACGCAAGATGCGTCTCGTTGCAGACATGGTTCGTGGCATGGAGGTCGGCCGTGCACTCGGTGTGTTGAAGTTCTCGACTAAGGCTGCCGCTTACAACGTTGAGAAACTGTTGCGTTCTGCTATCGCTAACTGGGAGCAGAAGAACGAGCGTAAAGCCGAGAACGGCGAGCTGTACATCTCACAGATTTTTGTAGATGAGGCACGCACACTTTATCGTATGCGCCCTGCACCTCAGGGTCGCGGATACAGAATCCGTAAGCGTTCCAACCACGTTACTATCTACGTGGACACCAAAGTAAGTAATGACAATAAAAAAGTAGAAAGCAATGGGACAGAAGGTTAATCCAATCAGTAATCGCTTAGGTATCATCATAGGATGGGATTCCAACTGGTACGGTGGTAAGAACTACGGTGACGAACTGGTTGAAGATTCAAAGATCAGAAAATACCTTAATGTACGTTTGGCTAAAGCCAGCGTTTCTAAGATTGTCATCGAGCGTACTTTGAAGCTTGTTACAATTACCGTATGTACTGCAAAGCCAGGTATCATCATCGGTAAGGGTGGTCAGGAAGTTGACAAGTTGAAGGAGGAGTTGAAGAAGATCACCGACAAGGAGATACAGATCAATATTTTTGAAGTTAAGAAGCCTGAGCTTGACGCTACAATCGTTGCTAACAGCATCGCACGTCAGGTAGAGGGTAAGATTGCATACCGTCGCGCAATCAAGACAGCCATCGCAAACACAATGCGTATGGGCGCCGAGGGTGTAAAGATCCAGATTTCTGGTCGTCTGAACGGTGCCGAAATGGCTCGCTCAGAGATGTATAAGGAGGGTCGTACTCCTCTGCACACATTCCGTGCAGACATCGACTACTGCCAGGCTGAGGCACTTACCAAGGTAGGTATCCTCGGTATCAAGGTCTGGATTTGCCGTGGCGAGGTTTATGGCAAGAGAGACTTGGCTCCAAACTTTACACAGAGCAAGGAGAGCGGTTTCAATGGCAACCAGGCTGGCGGAAGAAACTTCAAACGTAAGAAAAACAACAATCGCTAACGAATTGAATTTGAAGAATTATGTTACAGCCTAAAAAGACAAAATATAGAAGAGTGCAGCACGGTGTGCAGAAGGGTTTCGCTACTCGCGGTAACCAGCTCGCATTCGGTTCTTTCGGAATCAAGTGTCTGCAGTACAAATGGTTGAATGGCCGCCAGATTGAGGCAGCACGTATCGCGGTAACACGCTATATGCAGCGCCAGGGTCAGGTTTGGCTCCGTGTTTTCCCTGATAAACCAATCACTCGCAAGCCTGCCGACGTACGTATGGGTAAGGGTAAGGGTGATCCAGAGGGCTTTGTATTCCCCGTTACACCGGGTCGTATCCTTATTGAGATTGAGGGCGTTTCATTTGATATAGCAAAGGAGGCATTGCGTCTCGCTGCTCAGAAGCTGCCTGTTACAACTAAGTTTATTGTTAGACGCGATTACGATTATAATAAGGCATAATTATGAAAATAGCAGAAATTAGAGAGCTTTCTACAGCAGAGCTCAAGGAAAGAGTTGAGGCTGAGGTTACTCGTTATGCCCAGATGAAGTTGAATCACGCAATATCACCGTTGGAGAATCCTGAGTCGTTGAAGCATCTGCGTCGCGATATCGCACGCATGAAGGGTGAGTTGCGCTCTCGCGAATTAAATAAATAAATAAGACTTATGAGAAATTTGAGAAAAGAGCGTACTGGTGTTGTTGTAAGCAATAAAATGGAGAAGACAATCACCGTTGCTGCAAAGTTTAAAGAGAAACACCCCATCTACGGTAAATTCGTGAGCAGAACAAAGAAATATCACGTACACGATGAGAAGCAGGAGTGCTCTGTAGGCGATACAGTACGTATCATGGAGACACGTCCCTTGAGCAAGACCAAGAGATGGAGATTAGTTGAAATCATCGAAAAAGTTAAGTAATTATGATACAGGTTGAATCAAGACTTACAGTATGTGATAATAGCGGTGCAAAGGAGGCTCTCTGCATCCGTGTACTCGGTGGTACACGTCGCCGCTATGCTTCTGTAGGGGATGTTATCGTAGTCTCTGTGAAGAGCGTTATCCCCTCAAGCGATTTGAAAAAGGGAGTCGTTTCTAAGGCTCTTATTGTTCGTACTAAGAAAGAGGTTCGCCGTCAGGACGGTTCTTACATCCGTTTCGATGACAACGCCTGCATCTTGCTTAACAATGCCGGTGAAATGCGCGGTAGCCGTATCTTCGGTCCCGTAGCTCGTGAGCTTCGTGCAACAGACTATACTAAGGTTGTGTCTTTGGCACCAGAGGTACTTTAATTTTAAAAAATTTGAAGTAATGAAGAAATTACATATCAAAAAGGGTGACATGGTCATCGTAAATGCAGGCGAGGACAAAGGCAAGACCGGTAAGGTGCTCGAGGTCATCGTTGCTAAGGACCGTGCCATCGTAGAAGGCGTTAACATGGTTTCAAAGAGCACGAAGCCAAACGCAAAGAACCCCCAGGGAGGTATTGTAAAACAGGAAGCTTCAATCCACGTGTCTAACCTGAACTTGGTTGATCCCAAGTCAGGCAAGGCTACACGTATCGGCCGCAAGCTGAACGCTGATGGTAAGAAGGTTCGTTATGCTAAAAAATCAGGAGAGGAGATTTGATAATGAGTAATACAGCTAGCCTTAAAAAAGAATATGCCGAGCGTATTGCTCCGGCTTTGATGAAGCAGTTCAACTATTCATCAGCAATGCAGGTGCCAGTGCTCAAGAAGATCGTTATCAACGAGGGTCTTGGTGCTGCTACTCAGGATAAGAAGATTATTGATGTTGCTATCAACGAGATTACAGCAATCACAGGTCAGAAGGCCGTTGCTACAGTTTCTCGCAAGGATATCTCTAACTTCAAGTTGCGTAAGAAGATGCCTATCGGCGTTATGGTAACTCTGCGTCGTGAGCGCATGTACGAGTTCCTCGAGCGTCTGGTTCGCGTAGCTCTTCCACGTATCCGCGACTTCAAGGGTATCGAGAGCAAGTTCGACGGTAGCGGTAACTACTCTTTGGGTATCAAGGAGCAGATTATTTTCCCCGAGATCAACATCGACAACATCATGCGTCTCAACGGTATGAACATCACATTTGTTACAACCGCCAAGACCGACGAGGAGGGTTATGCTCTTCTGAAGGAGTTTGGTTTGCCTTTTAAAAATGCTAAAAATTCATAACTAGACTATGGCAAAAGAATCAATGAAGGCACGTGAGGTAAAGCGTGCGAAATTGGCCAAGAAATATGCTGCAAAGCGTGAGGCTCTCAAGAAGATCGTTAACAACGGTACTCCTGAGGAGGCTTATGAGGCAGCTCGTAAGTTGCAGGATTTGCCTTTGAACTCTAACCCTATCCGCATGCACAACCGTTGCAAGCTGACTGGTCGTCCAAAGGGTTACATCCGCCTTTTCGGTATCTCTCGTATTCAGTTCCGCGAGATGGCATCTAAGGGCCTTATCCCAGGTGTAAGAAAAGCAAGCTGGTAATTATTTGAGTGTTTAATATAAATATTGTCAGGGTAGTCCTGATCAATTTAAAATTAATTTTTATGACAGATCCTATTGCAGATTATTTGACGAGGTTGAGAAATGCCATTCAAGCTAAGCACAGAGTGGTTGAAGTTCCTGCCTCTAACCTCAAGAAGGAGATTACAAAGATCCTTTTTGAGAAGGGTTACATCTTGAACTACAAGTTCGTTGAGGATGGCCCTCAAGGCTCAATCAAGATAGCCTTGAAGTACGACGCTGTAAACAAAGTGAACGCAATCAAGAACTTGGTTCGCGTATCTTCACCAGGTTTGCGTCGTTATACGGGATACAAAGATATGCCCAGAGTGATCAATGGATTGGGTATCGCTATTTTGTCGACATCCAAAGGTGTAATGACAGACAAGGAGGCAGCTGCCGAGAAGATCGGTGGTGAGGTTCTCTGCTATGTCTACTAATAAGGAGGATTGAGCAATGTCTAGAATTGGTAAATTACCCATTAGTATTCCCGCTGGCGTAACCGTTACTGTAAGTGACGAGAACGTTGTAACTGTAAAAGGTCCTAAAGGTGAGCTCTCACAGCAGGTAGATCCTTCTATCGCTATCGCTGTTGAGGATGGTACACTGACTGTAAAGTATGCCGATTGCGAAACTTATGCAGAGGCTACAAAGCAGCAGCACGCTTTCCACGGTCTCTACCGTGCGCTCATCAACAATATGGTTATCGGTGTTTCTGCCGGTTTCCGCAAAGAACTTGAGCTTGTTGGTGTCGGTTATCGTGTGAACGATAAACCAAACAATGCTATCGAGTTGTTGCTTGGTTTTACTCACCCAATCTACATGCAGTTCCCTGCAGAGGTTAAGATTGAGACTAAGTCTGAGAGAAACAAGAACCCTCTTATTATTTTGGAGTCTTGCAACAAAGAGTTGCTTGGTTTGATTTGTGCGAAGATCCGCTCATTCCGTAAGCCTGAGCCATATAAGGGTAAGGGTGTCAAGTTTGTTGGCGAGGTTATCCGTCGCAAGTCTGGTAAGTCGGCAGGTGCAAAGTAATTTAGTAAAACAGTAAGCATATGACAACAAAAATAGAAAGACGTACCAAGATTAAATATAGAGTGCGCAACAAGATTTCAGGTGTTGCAGAGCGTCCTCGTATGAGCGTTTTCCGCAGCAACAAGCAGATCTATGTTCAGATAATTAATGACCAGACAGGTCGCACATTGGCTGCAGCTTCTTCACTCGGTCTTGAGGCAATGCCCAAGAAGGAGCAGGCTGCAAAGGTAGGTGAACTGATCGCTAAGAAGGCAATTGAGGCAGGTATTACCACAGTTGTTTTTGACCGTAACGGTTACCTCTACCACGGAAGAGTTAAGGAAGTGGCTGATGCTGCACGTAATGGAGGTCTTAAATTCTAATGAATATGGCAGTAAATAATAGAGTAAAAGTCGCAAACGACGTTGAATTGAAAGATAGATTGGTTGCTATCAACCGCGTAACCAAGGTTACCAAGGGTGGCCGTACATTCAGTTTCTCTGCAATTGTTGTTGTAGGTAACGAGAATGGCATCATCGGTTACGGTCTCGGTAAAGCAAGCGAAGTAACTGCTGCCATTGCCAAGGGTGTTGAGGCAGCAAAGAAGAACTTGGTTCGCGTACCGGTGCTCAAGGGAACCGTTCCCCACGAGCAGTCAGCTCACTTCGGTGGTGCAGAGGTTTTCATCAAGCCTGCTTCACACGGTACCGGAGTTGTTGCCGGTGGTGCTATGCGTGCCGTTCTTGAGAGTGTAGGTATCACTGACGTTTTGGCTAAGTCTAAGGGTTCTTCTAACCCACACAACTTGGTTAAGGCTACAATCGCAGCCCTGAGCGAAATGCGTGATGCACGCATGGTTGCACAGAACAGAGGTGTAAGTATGAGTAAGGTATTTAACGGATAAGGAGGAAAGATATGGCTACAATTAAGATCAAGCAGGTTAAAAGTCGCATTGGCGCTCCTAAGACCCAGAAGCTCACACTCGATGCTCTCGGCCTTACAAAGATGAACAAGGTTGTAGAGCGTCCTGACAACGCCTCTATCCGCGGAATGATCAAGAAAGTTCAGCATTTGGTTGCCATTGTTGAAGAGTAATTAATTAAAAAAAGAATTTGGCTATGAAATTAAATAATCTTAAGCCTGCCGAGGGCGCTGTCAAGGCACGCAAAAGAATTGGACGTGGTACCGGATCGGGTAGAGGTGGTACTTCTACACGTGGTCACAAGGGTGCTAAGTCACGTTCTGGCTACAGCAAGAAGATCGGTTTCGAGGGTGGTCAGATGCCTTTGCAACGTCGTGTGCCCAAGTATGGCTTTAAAAATATCAATCGCGTAGAGTATAAAGCTATCAACCTCTCTACTCTTCAGGCTCTTGCAGAGAGCAAGTCTTTGGAGACAATCAACATCCAGACTCTTGTTGAGGCAGGTTTCGTATCTTCAAAACAGTTGGTGAAGATACTTGCAAACGGCACTCTTACACTCAAGTTGACAGTAGAGGCTCATGCTTTCTCACAGAAAGCTGTAGAGGCTATCGAGGCCGTAGGTGGAACTGTAGTAAAGCTTTAAAAGATGGCAAACAAAGTATCAAACCATAAATTCGTCCAGACTATCAAAAATATCTGGAAAGTGGAAGACCTGAGAGTCCGCATCGGTATAACCTTGCTCTTTGTAGCAATATACCGTTTCGGTTCTTTCGTGGTACTTCCTGGTATTGACACGAATGCACTTGGTAAGTTGCAGCAGCAGACAAGTGAAGGTTTGATGTCTCTCCTTGATATGTTCTCGGGTGGTGCATTCTCCAATGCATCTATATTTGCCCTTGGTATCATGCCTTATATCACTGCATCTATCGTTATCCAGTTGCTTTCAATCGCTGTACCTTACTTCCAGAAGTTGCAGCGTGAGGGTGAGAGCGGACGTCGTAAGATCAATCAGTATACCCGTTATTTGACTATACTGATTCTTCTTCTCCAGGCTCCTTCTTACCTTGCCAACTTGAGATATACAGCAGGTGGTGCAATCTCTCCTGCAATAGATATGGGTGTATTCATGGTGACATCAACCATTATCCTTGCAGCCGGCAGTATGTTTATCCTTTGGTTGGGTGAGCGTATAACCGACAAGGGACTTGGCAATGGCGTATCGCTTATAATTATGATCGGTATCATTGCCCGTCTGCCTGAGGCTTTCTTTCAGGAGTTCGCTTCAAGAACAACCGGTGCCGCAGGCGGTGGTATGGTGATGCTCCTTATTGAGGTTGTAGTTCTGCTGTTGGTGATCTGTGCAGGCGTTGCCCTGCTCCGCGGTACCCGCAAGATCCCCGTGCAGTATGCAAAGCAGTCGACTGGCGGCATGTCAGTGACAGGTGCGCGTCAGTATCTCCCTCTCAAGGTGAATGCTGCAAACGTGATGCCTATCATTTTTGCCCAGGCAATTATGTTTGTTCCCATTGTACTTATGGGTTACAGCTCTGAGCCTTCGGCATTCATGGCGCTTATGCAAGATCCGACAAGCTGGTTATATAACCTCTTGTTCGCAATCCTCATCATTACATTTACATACTTCTATACAGCCATTACAATCAATCCGGTTCAGATGGCAGAGGATATGAAGCGTAATAACGGATTCATCCCAGGTATCAAGCCAGGCAAACCTACTGCAGAATATATTGATACAGTTATGTCACGTATTACCCTTCCGGGTTCACTCTTCTTGGCATTCATTGCGATACTTCCTACATTTGCAAGCCTTTTCGGTGTGCAGCAGGGATTCGCAAGTTTCTTCGGAGGTACATCGCTCCTCATCCTTGTTGGTGTTGTCCTTGACACTCTCCAGCAGATTGAGAGCCACCTCATGATGAGACATTATGACGGTCTGTTGAGTTCCGGTCGTATCAAGGGACGTGCCGGTTAATTTGTGAGCTAAGAAATGATTTTTCTTAAGACATCAGATGAAATTGAACTACTTCGGCAGGCAAACCTGCTGGTTGGCAGGACACTTGCCGAAGTAGCCAAAATAATAGAGCCGGGTGTAACGACAAGGCAACTTGATAAGGTGGCCGAGGAATTCATCCGTGACAACGGGGCAATACCTACTTTCAAGGGTTACCCCAATCACGAGGGAGTTCCGTTCCCGGGTTCTATCTGTGCATCGGTCAACGATGTAGTCGTACATGGAATCCCTAATGATGTGCCTTTGAAAGAGGGTGATATCATCTCGGTTGATTGCGGAACATTGCTGAACGGTTTTTGTGGCGACTCCTGCTACACATTTGCTGTAGGAGAGGTGGACGAAGAGACAAAGAAGTTGCTCGCCGTTACCAAGGAGTCTCTTTACAAAGGTATTGAACAGGCAGTGCACGGTCGTCGTCTTGGCGATTTGGGTGCTGCGGTCCAGACACATTGCGAACAGTACGGTTTTGGTGTTGTACGCGAGTTTGTAGGTCACGGAATCGGTCGTGACATGCATGAATCGCCCGAGGTTCCTAATTATGGACGCAGAGGCAATGGTCTCCAGCTCCGTCAGGGAATGTGCATTGCAATCGAGCCTATGATTACTCTCGGCAAACGCCAGATTTTCATGGAACGTGATGGTTGGACGGTGAGGACACGCGACAGGAAGAACGCAGCTCATTTCGAGCATACGGTGGCTGTCGGGAAGCATGGAGCCGATATATTGTCCTCGTTTGATTTTGTTGAAGAAGTTTTAAGAAGTAAAGGTTATTGATATGGCAAAACAGAATGCTATCGAGCAGGACGGTACAATTGTAGAGGCATTGTCAAATGCAATGTTCAGGGTAGAGTTGCAGAACGGTCACGAAGTGATTGCACACATATCCGGCAAGATGAGAATGCACTACATCAAGATACTGCCGGGTGACAAGGTAAGAATTGAGATGTCACCTTATGATTTGACTAAAGGTAGAATCGTGTTCCGATATAAATAAAAAACAATATATTATGAAAGTAAAAGCATCTATTAAGAAACGCACTCCAGACTGCAAAATCGTTCGCAGAAACGGTCGTTTGTATTTGATCAACAAGAAGAATCCCAAGTTCAAACTGCGTCAGGGGTAATTAAAGTAGTAATTAAAAACATATTAAGTATATGGCTATAAGAATAGTTGGTGTAGATATTCCTCAGAACAAGAGAGGAGAGATTGCGTTGACATACATCTATGGTATTGGACGCAGCAGTGCAGCCAAGATTCTCGACAAGGCAGGTGTTGACCGTGACATCAAGGTTCAGGACTGGACCGATGATATGGCTGCCAAGGTTCGTGAGGTGATTGGTGCAGAGTTTAAAGTAGAGGGTGACCTCCGTTCAGAGATTCAGCTTAACATCAAGCGTCTGATGGACATCGGTTGCTATCGTGGCATTCGTCATCGTAACGGTTTGCCGGTACGTGGCCAGAGCACTAAGAACAACGCTCGTACACGTAAGGGACGTAAGAAGACAGTTGCTAACAAGAAAAAAGCTACAAAATAATAGGTAAGTAATATGGCAAAGAAAACAGTTGCAACAAAGAAAAGAAATGTAAAGGTCGGAGCCAACGGCCAGCTTCACGTTCATTCGTCATTTAACAATATCATTGTTTGTCTGGCTAATGAGGAAGGTCAAGTTATCTCTTGGTCATCAGCAGGTAAGATGGGCTTCAGAGGTTCTAAGAAGAATACTCCATATGCTGCCCAGATGGCTGCTGAGGCATGCTCAAAGATCGCGTTTGATCTTGGCTTGCGCAAGGTTAAGGCATTTGTAAAGGGACCCGGTAACGGTCGTGAGTCTGCAATCCGTACTGTGCACAATGCAGGTATCGAGGTTACTGAGATCATTGACGTAACACCACTGCCACACAATGGATGCCGTCCTCCAAAGAGAAGAAGAGTATAATCATAAATTAAGAATTTAGAAATGGCTAGATATACAGGACCAAAAAGCAAGATAGCACGTCGTTTCGGCGAGCCTATCTTTGGCGCAGACAAAGTGCTTTCTAAGAAGAACTATGCTCCCGGCCAGCACGGCAACAACCGTCGTCGCAAGTCTTCGGAGTACGGTATCATGCTTGCTGAGAAGCAGAAAGCAAAATATACATACGGTGTTTTGGAGAAACAGTTCCGCAACACTTTCAAGAAGGCTGATTCAGCTCCCGGTATTACCGGTGAGGTTCTCTTGCAGAATCTTGAGTCACGCTTGGACAACATCGTTTACCGTCTTGGTATTGCTCCTACTCGTGCTGCTGCACGCCAGTTGGTGAGCCACTGCCACATTCTTGTTGATGGCAAGGTTTGTAACATTCCTTCACGCCACATCAAGCCAGGTCAGGTAGTTGGTGTTCGTGAGCGCTCTAAGTCTCTTGAGGTAATCCAGAACTCATTGGCAGGTCTCAACCACAGCAAGTATCCTTGGTTGGAGTGGAATGAGGGCGAGATGGCCGGAAAGTTCCTGAGCGTTCCTGAGCGTTCTGAGATTCCTGAGAACATCAAGGAGCAGTTAATCGTTGAGTTGTATAGCAAAAATTAATATTAGATAATGGCGATATTAACATTTCAAAAACCCGACAAGGTTGTAATGTTGGAAGCTACAGACTTCTATGGCAAGTTTGAGTTCCGTCCATTGGAGCCTGGTTTTGCGACAACAGTCGGCAACGCACTCCGTCGTATCTTGCTGTCTTCTTTGGAAGGCTTTGCAATCAACTGCATCAAGATTGCGGGTGTAGAGCATGAGTTCGCGACAGTACCAGGTGTAAAGGAGGATGTTACCAACATTATCCTGAACCTTAAGAAGGTTAGATTCAAAAGAATCGTAGAGGAATTCGAAACCGAAAAAGTCTCAATCAATGTAGAGAATACCGAGGTGTTCACTGCTGGAGAGATTGGTAAGTATTTAACAGGATTTGAAGTGTTAAATCCCGAGTTAGTCATTTGCCATCTCGACTCATCGGCTAAAATGCAGATTGAAATCAGCATCAACAAGGGACGCGGTTACGTTCCTTCTGATGAGAACAGGGAGTTCTGCACAGAACCTACCATGATTCCAATCGACTCGATATACACTCCTATTTGTAATGTTCAGTACAAGCGTGAACCATTCCGCGTTGAGCAGAAGACTGACTATGACCGCTTGGTTATTGAGATTACAACAGACGGTTCCATACACCCGAAGGAGGCTCTTAAGGAGGCTGCAAAGATCCTTATCTATCACTTCATGTTGTTCTCTGACGAGAAGATAGCTATCGAGTCTTCGGACATCGACGGTAATGAAGAGTTTGATGAGGAGGTACTGCACATGCGTCAGTTGCTGAAGAGCAAACTCGTTGACCTCAACCTTTCAGTACGTGCCCTCAACTGTTTGAAGGCTGCTGATGTTGAGACACTTGGACAACTCGTTCAGTACAACAAGACCGACCTCCTGAAGTTCCGTAACTTCGGTAAGAAATCGCTCACTGAGCTTGATGATTTGCTCGAGAGTCTGAATCTTTCGTTTGGAACAGATATTTCAAAATATAAATTAGACAAAGAATAATTATGAGACATAAGAAATCTTTTAATCATTTGGGCCGTACTGCATCTCACAGAAATGCTATGCTCTCAAACATGGCAATCTCTTTGATCATGCACAAAAGAATCACTACGACCCTCGCAAAGGCTAAGGAACTCAAGAAGTTCGTTGAGCCTCTGATCACAAAGTCAAAGGACGATACAACAAATTCTCGTCGTGTCGTTTTCAGTTACCTTCAGAACAAGGAGGCCGTTACAGAACTCTTCAAGGAGATTTCGGTAAAGGTTGCTGAGCGTCCTGGTGGTTACACACGTATCATCAAGTTGGGTACACGTTTGGGTGACGCAGCCGAAATGTGTTTCATCGAGCTTGTAGACTACAACGAGAACATGGCTAAGACTCAGGCTAAGAAGACACGTCGCCGTCGTTCAACAAAGAAGGCCGACGCTCCTGTAGTAGAGGAAGCCGCTGTTGCAACAGAAGAATCTACACCAGCAGTTGCAGAATAATAATTACTTACTTAATAGATGTGAGAGGGTGCCGTGAGGTAGCCCTCTCATTTTTTTTCTTTATCTTGCCGGAATGGTGGCTCATTAGAAATTTAGTGTGGGCGAAATAACTCAAGTAAATAGAATTGTTATTCCTTGGTTTGTTTTTACCCTTAATCTGTTGTCGTTTGTTCTTCTTATAATCGTTCTATCACATACTTTTCGTGACCGAAAAGTACGCAAAAGGTCCCGGCACACGGAAATTCCAGTCGACCTCTTTTTTGTTGTCAACACCGCCTTTACCGCAACCCGTGCGGCACCAATTTCATCGGTGCTGCGCACGA